>NZ_CP098612.1 GCF_023983615.1 Phormidium yuhuli AB48
GAAGTCGCGACATACCTCCCGCTGGATAGTTTCCCAACTCCCAGCCGGGGGGAGTCGTTTTATCAGGCAGTTGCGATCGCGCACAACGAGGTTCTGCGGGTTCCTGACTTGCTCCAGGTTTGGCGCTCTTCCCCATTACCCCAAATAGGAGATGTCTATGAACTGCTGTCGGGCGTTGAGGCAACAACATTGTCAGAGATTGAACAGCAGATTCAACTTCTGATTGAACCGGCCCGAGAACCGGAGAACGTTCGAGAACGGTGGCAACTTTGGGAGCTTCGCCAACTCCTCGAAACCGAAGCCTATGCGAATGTTGGGATGTCTGGGCCCCCAGGGTCTATTGGGTTGAACTTTACTGGAAACCTCCCTGTGGTCAGCCCAGGTAACCTGGGTGGCATTGTGGATGGCTTAACCCGAATTACCCAATTGTTCCTTGCCTTCTTCAGTAGCACGATTGTCCCAGGGGATGCGATCACAGCCATCGTCCAGGCAACCAATGCCGTTGTTCTTAAGTTCTTCGAGGTGGGAGCGGGGAGTTTGGTTGGGGATTTGGCGGCGGCTGTGCTGCGTACCATTGATTTGCCGGCCATCTATTCCATCACAATGACGTTCGCTGGAACTTGGGCATTCCTCATGGCGTACGCCCCGCTGATTATCCTGGCCGCGATTTGTGCGATCGCCGTCATCCAGAACAGTCGTCGGCTCAAGATTGGGGAACATCTTAATGTGTTCGCCGGTTTGCCGGGGTCGCCGTCGGCGATGGCATTTGGAGGGTTGGCTAATCCAAACCGGGCCACAATGAAGGCTGCCTTGATTGAGCTGGCCCAGGACTTGCGGAACGACGGGGCCAACTTTGAGCCGGTCATGGGGTTTGTGTTGGATTCGCGCGATCGCGTCGCGATGGTTCTCAACCTGACCAGCCTAGATGACCCCATTGAACTGTTTGGGCAGGCAATGGATGCAGCGGCGATTCCATATCAGGAGCAACTGGGCCGTTCGTTTGATGATTGGTGGAATGCTTAGGAGGTTGATATGCCGGAAATTCAAGAACCCAACATCTCCTGGAAAAACATCCTCATGGCTCCTGATGGCAGTCGGGGGAGGATTTACGTCACAACAACCTGGAGTGTTTATGACCTAGAGGAGCAACGGAAAGTTGGAGGCGACCCGGTGGTGCTGCGCAACATTCTGCTCACCGGGCTTCATCCTCGAAATGCCTTTGCCATTGGCCAAGTCTCGAAAACCCAAGACAGGCCCGGATATCTAAACCCCTTTTATCCATTCGCCCTGGAAGAAGGAGCCGAGCCAAACAGCCGAGAAGGTCCCAGGGTTGCCTTAGACTTAGCCTCCAATAGCCGGACTCATGGGCGCTTCACATTTACCGATAAACGAGTGGGCCGGCCCTATTTTGGTGCTGACTGGAAGCGCATCATTTACGGGTCAATCCTCCACACAGGTTGCCGGGCGCTGGTATATCGGCAGATGAGGTTTATCGTCACTGACGATGAACTCCGCGACTTCCAGGGGCAGCCCTACGACGACCCGGTGAACCAACGAAATTGGAACACCGGCGATTCCCATGCCACAGGGAGTACCGCACTGATGGAACATTTGGGGATTGCAACTCAGAGTCCCGATGGTGAATACGAGCCGGAGGTGAACCGGCCCATCCAATTTCGCTGTGCAGAGTTTAAGAAATGGGTGGGCAAGGGGACGATTGCCCATAATCCCGCCCTTGATGGAGTGGCGGATATGGCCATTCCACTCAGTTCACTCAAAGGGAACAAACTTCCGCTGGGGAACCATGAGGCCAAGCTACTCCTCGGCTACGTCCATGGGGCTGAGCAGCGCCGGGCATCTCCGGGTTGGATGCTGTTTCAGTGGTTCGATTTCGAGACACTGGAGCAAGACAATATCATTTCCAATTTGATTGCCAAGGCAAGAGACCTCGGCAGTGCATTCAACTCAATCCAGGATTTGGCCAGGATTCTCAGGGTCGAGCAAGGTGACGCCGAATCATTGGATGAAATGGAACGCCTCAACTCTGAGGCCCTTTATGTGAACACGATGATGAGCGTCGTCATAGCTGATGAGGCGGGGATTCTTCTGCTCCATCCCTATGTGGTGCGCCGAGTGAAGGAGCGGTATCGGGCCATGTTCCTCAAGTTGGCCAAGGCAGCGGGTGTCCGCTTCTGGTCTGTGATGACCATGCCTGATGAGAGTTTGGCCCACTACTGGACTCAAGACCCCGACGGGCGCATCATCGGCGATAAGGTATTTTGCGCCGGTGAATTTCCACCAGGTGAATATATTGTGTTTGCGAATCCAATGAGACATTGGGGGGATATTCAACTCTGGGAAAACAAGCACGAAGGGCGTTTCACCGGGTCTCTGGGGGTGATGGCTGCTCCCAGGGACTTGCTGTTGAGCTTGGGTCGGGATACGGATGGGGATTTTGTGCAGTTGATTCGAGCCGATACCTACCCGGCGATGGCCGAGGCAATTCGCAACTTTACCGATACCCCGAATGTGGCGAAATTCCCTAAGCGGGCGTTACAGGGCAACTTGGGAGAGATTGCTCTGGGCAGCATGAACGATTTAACTGGAGTCGTTGCTTCACTACTCGGCAAGGCGCGATCGCAGCTTGCAGAAAATATCGTTCTAGAAATCCCTCCCGGCGGCGAACAAGAGGAGACGATTGAGATGAGGATTATTGACTTCCTCAGCCAGGAACTCCAGATTGCCGTGGACTCTCTCAAATCTGCTTACCCCAATAATGAGGCTGGGCTCGAGGAAGTATCGAAGTTCCTTAAACAGCGCAATGCTCAAGCTGGGATTTGGATTAAGGATTTGAAAGACCCCAACACCTACCTCACCCGACCAGTCGCCGTTGAGCCGGGCGCAATTGACACCGTTTCTCGCATTCTGCAAATCGTTAACTCCAACTGGAACGCTCCCAGCCTGGACGTTGACTCAAATCCTCGGTCTTACCAAAATGTCCTCTTTGGCAAAGAGCAGATTCCGTTTTCCCCATTTCAGGAGCAGGTTGCCTATGAAGCGAGAGACGATTATCGTGCGGCTATGGCGCAGGCGATCGCACGGAAGGAACAAACCGGGGATGATACAGCTATCAAAGCCGTAGCGATGGCCACAAAGGAATCCAAGGAGGGGATTTTGGCTTTAGTTGACCCAGCAACAGGTGAACGATTCTCCCCTCAATCTTGGGTATCTGCGTTTTGGCACGTTTCCCACGATGCCAATACCGGCGATGCCGGTTTGGTATTCATGATGTTCGGCACGGAAATTGTTAATCGACTCCGGGAGTATGACCCAGAAGAGGTGAAGGTCTTTGACGTTTATGGTACTCAATTCAATGAATGGGCCCATCCGACTTGGCGATGGGGGGGACAAACTGTACAGACCCGAGTTGAAATCGCCCAGATTGCTGGTCGTCAGCAGAAAGTTATCTATATGAAATGGAGTGGGGCTAATACCTTGACTGGATGGCATTTGTTGGGGATTATTTCCGATGCACAAGCTGGAAATCTCGTTCCTGGTCAAGTCTCAACTCGGCTAGCTTATACAATCCGATTCAAGGCTGAACAGGGAACAACTCGCATCAGGTTCCTTGACCTCTCTCTTGAAGATGACTATATGCTGTATCTTTAACGTATGATGACTAAAGATATACGTTTGTTAGAAACTATGTTCGACCACATTGCAGAAGTAACTGGCTACTCCGAACAGTCAGTCGAAACGGTCATTCTCGCTTTTGTTCAATATGTCAAGACCTCCATTCAGAATGGAGAGGATGTGCAGATTACCGGTTTCGGAACCTACACCCATACTGACCTTAAGAAACGCCCTGGGCGCAATCCTCGGACGGGTGAAAGTATTACCCTGCCTCCATCTCGCCGTCCTCGCTTTAAGTTCAGCAAGAAATTTATTGAAGGAGTCCAACCAGACCCCAAGGTTAAACCCAAGCGGTCTAAAGCCAAAGCTGACAAATCTGAAGGGCCACAAGTTACTAACTCTGAAGTAGCCCCACCGCCGATTCCCAAACAGTTCCTTTCTCCAGTCGTTGAGCAGAAAATCTGGAGTGCGATTGTCGATGGTCAGGTGGTCTCGGTTCCTCATAAGGAAGCGACCCAACTTGACGGACATATCCCGGTTTGGGCTAAAGGGCGTAAGGGTTGGGAACTGAAAGAGTCTGTCCCTGAACTGTCGGCATCCTAAAAAATATCCACAGACTTTTTTGCCCAAGAGTGGGACTTGATAAAAGTCTGTGGATATTCCAGCTAACTCTTGCAAAAAAGTTAAGTCAGTTTAGTCTGTGGATATTTTCAACCTCCCCAAGATTTTATCCACAGACAATTTCTCGTGCTTAATCCAGACTTGAACTTGAGCGGCTTGGGAACGGGTTAATCGACAACTGTGAGTTTTCATCAATCGCTCGTCTTTCCAGGATTCCCAGCGGTAATACCAGTAACGGTATGTGCGCTTTTGTCCCGAGCTTAAAAGTTTGACCTTTTCCTGACATTCTATCCAGCCATGAACTTGGGTTTTGCGTCTGGATAATTTTCGTTCGCCTGAGATAGCACGGATTTCGTAGGTCATGACACACCACTCTTGAGTTTTCCTCAGGGTAGCGAAAACCGGAAACCAGTTACCGATTTTTTAGTCATGATTCCCTAACATTTGGACGGGTAGCCATGACCAGGTCGTAGAGGTTGCAACGGAGTAGTTGGCAAAGCTCCAGCGTCTCCTCGGGGGTCAGCCGGGGAGGATATCGATGGGCATTCCACTCTCGAATGCTTTTAGGGCTTACTTTTCGAGAGCTACCAATTTCTGAAAATCGGCGGTTCAGGGCTTCGCAAAATTCCTTCTGGTTGAAGCCAGCACCGGAATACAATTCCTGAATTGTCAATCCTGCTTTCATTGCTGTCTAGTTGTAAATTGAACAAAATCGATAACTGGTGTACGCTTATCCTGAAGAAGAACTTGAAAATAATTCTCAGTTCGCTGAAAACACCTAATACTTTCGTATCCTTCGAGGCTAAAGAATTTCATCAGCCTCAAGCGACGATAGCGCCAAAATTCAATAGAAAAATAAAGATGCAGCAAAGAGTCCATAAAATCAAAGGAAAGTTTTATCCTTTGAAGCATCAAGAGTGGTTAGAGGCTTGCAGGAAGCTGAAGCCATCCGAGCGGGATGTTTTGTATTACGTTCGGACGCTAGACCCGAGGAACAACGGGATCTCGATACCCACAGCCAAAATTGCCCACGCATTGTCAACGCCAAAGCGAAAAGTTCACCCGCGGACGGTGAGCCGTGCGCTCAAGCGGCTAGATCAACTTGGGTTCCTGGATTTGGAGATTGTGGCGGCCCAAGTCAAACTCCGTGGTGGGGGCCTCTGGTCGAGCGATCGCCCCAATCCAGAGGTGGATCAAACGATCCACGGGGTGGATCAAACGATCCAGAGGGTGGATCAAATGATCCAGGGGGTGGATCAAACGATCCCGGAAGTGGATCAAATGATCCACCCTGAAATCGCTAAAATCCTTACTGAGAAGGGGATTCAGCGAAATGGCGATTTTAGAGATCTAATAGATCTAATAGATCTCTCAGAGGGAGAAGGGGAGAGTTTTAGGGAATTTTGTGAGAGAGAGACAGCCCATTTCGACCCACCTCTGAGAAGCTTGACCGATTATCTTGCTTCCCGAGATGCCAGCGGCCGGCCCCGATATTGGCCGTTGTGGCAGAAATACCAATCTGCTAATCGTGATTGGCGATCGCACCCCCATTACCAAGAATGGTCTGCTGCCATCGAGCGTGATGGTTACGGGTGGGTTGTTCAGCAATTTGGTCAACCCGAATATTCCGAGTTAATTGAATTCTATAAGTGGTATGAACGAAATTCCTCGCTTTAATCGGAATCCCGTGGTCTCTCCAGACTCCGAAGCCTGGCGGCCATCGTGGACTTGTTACTGCTGCCGGGATACTGGCTTGGTTCAGGATTACCTAATCAGGCGCATCATCCCGAATTACAACGCCTTCGAGGATAAGCCCGTGGTTTGCCAGCGGTGTGGAGCGTATCACCGGGGCAATCCTGTTCGAGACCTCAACCACGATTGGCGCTTCAAGCGCGACCTGTGCGATCGGCTTGACGAAATCAGTCGCCGTGACTGGAAAACAACGAGACAGCAACACTTTCAGCACATCAAACGGATTATTGACGGGACGACAGGACATCCATTTTGAAAGCTTTAAAACAAATCAACTACTTCTAATTTTTTTTTGAAAAGTTTTGATTTAGGTTGTCCCGGTTGTCCCAAATCGCTGAAACCCCCTTGATTTCGTTGATGTCAGGGGGGTTGTTATTGTCGATGACCTCATGGCCAACTCAACAGATTGGTTAATCTGGCTTTGACTGCTGCAAATCTTGGGTAGATTCTGGGTCTGATGCGATCGCCGGCAGCAGATTGAGGCAATCGGACAGCAAAAATCACCCAACTGTCCAAAAGTTGGGAGGAAATTAGGCGATCGCCACGAGGTAACACGATTTCAGACAAACGGCTCCAGTCCAGGGTCGAACCTGGATAGAAGCGTATTCAATTCAAGGGTGTAGCTGGACGAGGAAGGGTTATGTTGCCGGTTCAGGAGTCCAGGGAGTGGGCGGTCGATAACATCGCTGTCGTATCCCGTTGAAATAACTCCGAACCGACTCCCATCCCAGCCGTTGGAATATTCGACTGACTCGCATCTGCTCTCGCCTGGTCTGTTGGATGGTATCGAGTTTCAGGCAGTTAGTAAGGATTTCAGCGTTTGAGACTTCACTTAGATTCTGAGCGTATTGTTCGACCCGAGCATCCCAGGGGTCGCTGATTTCGTACTCCCGATTGGCCTCATTCTGGAGTTCTTGTTCTTCGGTAGTTAAATCGCAGTCTTCACCCGCTTCGTAGGCGGTGATCGCAGCAGCCCAAATCGCATCGCGATTCTGTTTCAGTTTCTTCAGGTTGATTTGGCCGACGGGAATGACCCAAAATCGGCGATTTCCGGTTGCATCCTGCAAAAACTCATCTTCATTGGTGGTGCCAGCGACGACAGTGCGCCGACGTAATAGCTCGTGTTTCCGTGCATAGGGGGCGCGAACGACATCAACCTGTTTTGAAAAGAAATCCTTGACTTCCCCGCTGGCCCGTTTGCCTGCGATCGCACACTCAATTTCAGCAATCTCACAAATCCAGTGGCGGTGCAGAGCGAGGATATGGTCTTTATCCCGGCAGTCGTGAATGGTATCGGTGAAAAACTCACCACCTAGAATGCGTAGAGAGAGCGATTTTCCAATGCCCTGCTTCCCTTTCAAGATGAGTGCGTTATCAAACTTGCAGCCAGGTTCGTACACCCGTTTGACAGCTGCAATCAGCCATCGTTTCAGATAGCTGTTGTAGAGGGGCAGTAGAGGGTCGTTTTTATCGACTCCGAAATACTGTGTTGCCAGGTGGTCGATATTCACCTTTCGTCCACCCCGAATGGAGTCTAAATGTTCCTTCACCGGGTCATACTGATACTTCTGTGCTAGCCACTCAATCGCGTCACACGCCAGTGTTTTCGAGCATTCAATGTGATTTTCCAGCAGGTTTAAGTAGAAATGTTCAGTCCGGGTGGGTTCACCATCAATCTCAATTTCTCGCGTTCTGACATTGAGACGGGTGCGATTCCCCCAAATATGCCGGATATAGACAAATTTCTCTGTCTTCGACATCCTGGACTTCTTAGCCCATTTTGCAAACGGGATGGCACTCTCCATTAGCTGTTGTAGCTGTTTGGGTCGCCGCCGGGGGAGAAAACCACATAAATAGTCATCCAGACCCTTACCGTCTTCCTGCGACCACTGCATCACATAGACACTCACGGTTCCCTTGGCATTGAGACATTCTCCCAATTTCTTCAGGGCGTGCTGGACTTGCCATTTTCGGATAATGTCTGAATCGAAGGCGAGGTAAATCGAACGACCAGGTTGGCAAAATGCCTCTAACTGGGGTTTTAGCTGTCCCTCCTTCAACCCACAATTTACACCGGGCAGTGAAATGGTGGCCACGCCGTTGGACAAACCGCAGCCTGCCTTCTTCGCGCCCTCGGTGATGATGATGGGGATGTTGGGATTCTCCAAGACCCTGTTCCAATAATTTGGCTCCCCGGTGTCAAGGAATAGCGGCGTGGCTTCATATCCCGAAGCGCCAAGATATTTCCGAGCCTTGCCATCGTCACCAACGGGCGGATTGTCGGGTTTGTATTGGATTCCCAGTAATGTCGGCTCTCCAGTCTGGGGGTCAACCCCACGAACCGACCAGCCAGGGACGAGATGATTACTGTGCTTCCAGCGTCGATTGGTGTTTCGGCTCAGCAATTCGTCAACCTCGCGCCCATCCTTGTGACTTTGGATAGCGTTGACGGTGATTTCGCGGTCAACCCCTGAGTCTTCCCATTCGCTCAGGTGGTTGGTGTGGATGGTGTTGTAAGAATTTAAATCGGTGGCAAGCATCACTCTTCCTCGGTAGTGGCGAGGGATGATGCTGTTCAATTCGGATTCTGGCTAAGAATTTTTTTTGGTCAGTCTCTTGCAAAGCTAGGGATTTCCCTTATAATTAGGGCAATGACCCTCGGGTAAGAGGTATGTGACCACCGAATCTTCTAGCATCAGTTCGGTTCTCGTAGTGCCCGCGTAATAGCCCTTTTGGGCGGCAAGCCTCCTACTGGTAATAGGAGGTTTTTGCTTTTCTGCGTCTGGGCGAAAACCTTTATTTCCCTCACAGTTTGCGTAATTCCCCTCACTCTACTGCGAATTAGTCCTAAGTGCAACGTTAAATTAGGTCTTCCAAAAGATTCGTTACATTTTCCTGATGGCCCTGCCGGTTGTCGTCGTACTGCTCCAGGGCGTTGAAGTTCCTATGCCGCGATAATCGCTGCACTTCTCTGAGATTGCCGCCAGTGATATCCAGAGCGGCTGTAATGCTTGCGTGGCGCAGTCTGTGGGGCGAAACTATCTTCTCAATCCCGGCAAGGTTTGCATAACGGCGAATCAATTTATATAACCCATCCCCAGTCATTCTCCCGCCAATATTTAGCCCTTTCGTTCCCACGACCAGAGGTTCTGTCGGTTTTGGGTGGTTGCGGGCCGCCAAATAGTCCTGTATGGATGTCAGGGTTTTCTGACCTAATGCCATCCAAATATCTTGCCGACCATAGCCCTTGCCGTAAATCCGTAGGCGCTTATTGGCGGCATCGACATCCCCAACGTCACAGGTAACGATTTCGTTACGTCGTAATGCCAGCGTCCAGAATAGTCTCAGAATCACTAAGTCTCGCTTGCCTTTCAACGTGGCGGGGTTAACCGCCCGCATCATCTGCTCGAATTGCGCCGGCGATATACCGGAGGTGTCGCGGTAGGGGACGACTTTCTCGTTTTCGATGTCCTGTAGCGTGATTTCTGTCAGGTTTCGCCGCCGCGCATATTGGATGAGCGATCGCAATGCAGCCAGTCTTCGGTTAATGGTGGCCTCAGCCAGCGTCCCTCCAGTTTTCCGATTTGGTCGGGTCTTCAGATTCTGTTTGTATCGCAAGACCAGAGAAAACGCCTTAGCCTGGGGCAACTGTAGAAATTCTCTAATCAAGCCGTTCGTTGGCTCGGTATCGGGGTTAGAGGTCGCGAACTGGAAGAAATCTCTCAAGTCCTTGCGATATTCCCGTTTCGTTGTCTCTGACCGCTTATCCATCAGAAGCTCATCCAGGATGTCTTCCTCGTCCTGAACCATGACAAGTTGGGACTCCTGGACGCTGAGATTGTCTGATGCCACGGTTTTACTGTCTCGCTAATCATGCTTTTCAAGTGTACAAACTTTCTTCCCCTCTTAGAATACTTTAGGGGATTAGTCTCTTAAGAACTTAGTCTCTTAGTCTCTCGGGCAAATTTAAGAATCCTGTAATTCTTTACGGGCAAAGGGTTTGTAGCTCTAAGAACTTAGTCTCTCAAGAACTTAGTCTCTTAATCTCCTAAAATTCTGCTATGCTGGAGCGGTAATAATTCCCTGAGCCTATGATTTTGACTGTGGCTTCCTTTAAGGGAGGAGTTGGCAAAACTACTACGGCGCTTCATCTGGCGGCATTTCTCCAGGGTCATGCCTCAACATTGCTGGTGGACGGCGATTTGAACCGTTCGGCGTTGCAGTGGGCGGAGGCCGGAAAGCTCCCGTTTCGGGTGTGCGATGAGCGCCAAGGCGTTCGCTATGCCCGTCAGCACGAACATATCGTCATTGATACTGCGGCCCGTCCTGAGCCGGAGGATTTGAAGGCGATCGCCAAAGGCTGCGACCTCCTAATTTTGCCCTGTTCCCCCGATGCTCTCGCTCTCAGTGCCCTATCTCAGATGGTGGATGCTCTGCAATCCCTCCAGACAAACTATCGAGTGCTGTTGACGTTGACCCCTCCCCGCCCCAGCACCGCCGCTGATGATGCTCGGCTTAGTCTCGAAAATGTGGGACTTCCTCTGTTTTCAGGACAGATTCGTCGTCTGGCCGCATTCCAGAAGGCCGCCCTTGCTGGAGTCCTCGTTTCTCAAGTTCGGGGCGATCGCATGGCCCGCATCGCCTGGAATTGCTATGTCGAAGTTGGTAATGAGTTGCTGGAGTTCGTTTGATGGCTAAATCAAAATTCGATGATATTCTCAATGCTCGAAATTCTAAGCCAAAGGCAAAGAGCAGGGACAATCAGTATATAAAGGCAGGGTTTTATATACCTAGAGACTTACATCGCAAGCTAAAGGCCTTCTCCGTTCAGGAAGACCGGGATATGAGCGAGGTTCTCACGACTATCTTGGAAGACTTCTTCGATGACCTGGGTTCTTAAGAGACTAAGTTCTTAAGAGACTAAGAGACTAGATTGAACTTGGGACGGCAAAAGCCCTTTAAAATCAAGGGTTTTACAGCTTTCTGTATCTGACAAGTTAGGGGATTAAGAGACTAAGAGATTAGGGGACTGGGGTTTTTCCGTTTCTTGAGCAGGTTGCGCTGCCGGCCCGTTTTGGCGATGGACACCTGGCTTTTTTGGTTTTCGATGCCGACATCATCGCCGATTGCCAGCAGGATTTGCTTGGCCGTGTTCGGGTGGATACCCACAGCCTCGGCCAGTTCCTGATACGTCATGCCATTCGGGGCATTCTCCAATTCTTCTATCAGTGCGATCGCCGTTAGGATAGACCGGCTATGTTGCAGGAGTTCTGTGACAAACTCCCGGTCGTTAACCCTAAGCTCACGGAATTTCTGGAGAAGCTGTCCACTGGCTCGAAGCCGGTCAATAGTGTCTTGGTTCATCGGGGGAAAAGTAACTGTCCCCTTTCAGGGTACGATACTCCCAGCAGCCAAGGAGACAATATGAAGTTTTGTACAAACAGTCGCGTTCTTCCGAAAAAGCGAGGAATTAGCAGAAAATGAGGACTTTAGGTTTTCTTAAGGCAAGAGAAGGTTGACAGGTCTTGGCAAACCTTGTACCTTTAAGTAGTGCGCTAAACCTAATGTTTTCAGTCGCCTTTCAAATCCTTATGGTTGGGACGTAACGGAATGTTAAGTACGTTCGCGCAAATGAACCTTGAAAACTCGACACAGCAATGGTTTCAAACCCATAGGGTCTTTCCCTACCTTTTCCCCGCAAGGGGACGGAAACGTCTCTCGCGAGATGTCACCTCAAGAGGGTTATGACAGTCTTTCCCTACCTTTTCCCCGCAAGGGGACGGAAACGCTCTTCGACGGGGTCCCAATCGATCATCATCAAATGTCTTTCCCTACCTTTTCCCCGCAAGGGGACGGAAACAGGTCAGCCCATAGTTTGTTCGAGATACCCTCGACCCCGAAGGTCTTTCCCTACCTTTTCCCCGCAAGGGGACGGAAACCCTCTGGAACTCCTGCCAAGAGAAACAGGAGTTCCAGAGACGTCTTTCCCTACCTTTTCCCCGCAAGGGGACGGAAACACTTCTCGATCGTAATGAGTGAGTTCTCGGTAGATCGTCTTTCCCTACCTTTTCCCCGCAAGGGGACGGAAACACTTGGATTAGAGTTTCCTCTTCAAGATCTCGAAAGATGTCTTTCCCTACCTTTTCCCCGCAAGGGGACGGAAACTTTGCCCTGGAGTTGCAGGCTGGCGGTGAGCTCCGCGTAGTCTTTCCCTACCTTTTCCCCGCAAGGGGACGGAAACCTTGACGTGGGCTTCTCGTCTAGAATGGCTGTAGCAAGTCTTTCCCTACCTTTTCCCCGCAAGGGGACGGAAACATGAGCAAGGTTAACAACCTTACTAGGGTTGGCCCCGATAGCATTACATAGAAGTCTTTCCCTACCTTTTCCCCGCAAGGGGACGGAAACATGGTCGTTGAACCATCTTCGTTCAACGACAGGACAAGTCTTTCCCTACCTTTTCCCCGCAAGGGGACGGAAACAAGACGACACCTGCTTTAGCTTCTGAGGGGTAACAGTCTTTCCCTACCTTTTCCCCGCAAGGGGACGGAAACGTTATGTTGATACCCGACTTCCTTCCCGTTCTCCACGTCTTTCCCTACCTTTTCCCCGCAAGGGGACGGAAACCGTTAATGCCGTTGCCAAACGCAAGCGCAAACAACGACGTCTTTCCCTACCTTTTCCCCGCAAGGGGACGGAAACTTGCGTGGGAGAAGAGACAGCAAGCCGTATTCGGGGTTTATGTTGTGAGTTATTCTCTAAAGGGATTTACCCCCTAACACAGGAGTCATGAAAATCTGGAAGTCAAAAGCCTTGAGGCTAACCATCACCTACCCCGATGGCCCCGAGCCATTCCCCGCTGATAAACTCACGGTTAGGTCGGATGATGACCCATTCCTCGCGGATATGGCCCGCGAGGAAATAATCAACGCTCAGCTATATGGGTTCCCCGTGGACAAGGGAGGCGAGTTTGTCCCTTGGGAGATAGATGGTGTTATCTCAGGTGTCTTTCATGATTCCTTCCGTGATTCGGGGGGTAACGGGTTTGAGCTTGTCCAAGGGGCGATCGCCCCCAAGCCTGAGTTACCCGAGGGGGCTGTACCTTAATGAGCAATAATATCCAACCCTTAAAAGATTGGTGGGGCGATCGCCCGGCTCGACCCCCCGGTTCCATACTCCCCCAATACCAGTCAATGAACCTAGGGGGTAATCCTGGGGGTAAGCTGAGCAATCAGCAAGTCCTCAGCCAAGCCAGTCTTTCCCTACCTTTTCCCCGCAAGGGGACGGAAACTTTGCAATGACAACGTGCCGGAATACCCGAGCGGCAATTGAGTGATTCCTTATATCTTCCCCGCGAGGGGATGGAAACCTCACTAATTTCGTTGTTGGTTTTCCCATTTAACCAAGTTTTTCTATATTTATCCCCGTAAGGGGACGAACGAATGAGGTTTTGGTTGGTGAGTATTTCGGAGCGAAGCTCAAGACTAAGCTCTGTAAACACCGATTTGTGTTCTGAGGCTCGATGCCTTATTGGGTAAGGGTTAGGGCAGTTTGGCGCTAGGTCAATCAATCGGCAGAGGAATGGTATTTCTTCAGCCTCGCATGACCCTGCTGTAATCCTCTCCCCATAAGGACTATAATCGGAACTGTCTCCACTCGCTGGAGATGTTATTGGATTGGAAACCCTTCCATATCTAGGTTGTCAGTGTTTGCCTCAAAAAAAGTCTCCACTCGCTGGAGATGTTATTGGATTGGAAACCATAGCCTTCGAGCTCGAGGATGATCATTTCACACGCCGTCTCCACTCGCTGGAGATGTTATTGGATTGGAAACAGGATGTCCTCGCGGGGAACTGATGCTCCCATCTGGAGATTGTCTCCACTCGCTGGAGATGTTATTGGATTGGAAACAACAGCCTTCTTAATGTAATCTATTCTTTGCTCTGAAGGTCTCCACTCGCTGGAGATGTTATTGGATTGGAAACTCGTCTGGGGTAAGTTCGCACCGCGCATCAACCGTCACGTCTCCACTCGCTGGAGATGTTATTGGATTGGAAACCTTGTTCAATCAGTTGTTCTCTGTACATTTTTGCCTCGGTCTCCACTCGCTGGAGATGTTATTGGATTGGAAACCTGAACATCAAGCCTGTGCAAAACGATCTTAATGAAATCGTATTTGCGTCTCCACTCGCTGGAGATGTTATTGGATTGGAAACTTCCCGCCGACCTTGCGGCCTTTCTGCCCCCGCATTAAACGCTTGGTCTCCACTCGCTGGAGATGTTATTGGATTGGAAACAATTTGATTTGCTGATGTGGGTTTTGTCCCACATGGTCTCCACTCGCTGGAGATGTTATTGGATTGGAAACTATAGTACCGGCAGGTTGTTATCGTAGGCCAGCCTTGTCTCCACTCGCTGGAGATGTTATTGGATTGGAAACTCTAGCATCCACCTATCCACGAGTTTGTGGCCTAGGTTGGTCTCCACTCGCTGGAGATGTTATTGGATTGGAAACCGTTCCACCAAGCCTCTATAGGAGACTCGATGTCGAACCCGTCTCCACTCGCTGGAGATGTTATTGGATTGGAAACATTATCACCGCTATTAAAGCGGTGATCTTCTCTTCGTCTCCACTCGCTGGAGATGTTATTGGATTGGAAACAGATTTTCCCATTGCGCTTGATAGCGCAATCCAGGGTAGTCTCCACTCGCTGGAGATGTTATTGGATTGGAAACAACGCCCCATTGGGGAGGAATCCATCCACCACATCACGGTCTCCACTCGCTGGAGATGTTATTGGATTGGAAACCTAGTCGGAACCCCACTAGATTTCGCTCACTGTCCGTGAGGGTCTCCACTCGCTGGAGATGTTATTGGATTGGAAACAAGGAATTGAGGGGAATCTCAGCCCCCATAGACTTGAGTGCGTCTCCACTCGCTGGAGATATTATTTAGTTGCAAATTGTAAGAAAAACTAATACAATGTACCCGAGCTAATCATTTTCACCTGTTGGAGATGTCGTTAGCTTGAAAGCAATTCTCTTTTACCTAGCCGTCACATAAGACGGCCTAATGTAGATGCTTACCGTTCATGGGGTATTCTACAGGTTGTTCTTGAAAGCTGGGTAAGGGAGGATTTGTTTTCTCGGTTCATCCAACACGAGTTTTTTCCTACCTTCTTCCCCGCAAGGGGATAATTTCGCTTTAGGGGGAGCATTCCCCCAGTACGAGTCACTTAAATCTTGGGAAACGGCTGGCCCCAGAACTCCCAGCATTCCTTATTAAACGGCGGTTGCCATTTCTGTATCAGGGCTTTCTCCAGGGTTTGGCGTGGTTTCCGTTCTGCGGGCGCACTAAGCCAGAATGCGATCGCCGCTCCAGACCGTTGCCCATTCCGATACAACAGTGAGGCATAACGGCTGAGATAATCCTTACAATCATGTTCCCCACGCCATCGCCGTTCATGATTCTTCGATTCGCCGATATATAAAACTATTGGTACAAATAAATCCGTGACGAAGTAAATGCAGGGATGGCCCAGAGTTTTTCGGGGCATTCGGTAAAAGCTGAGGTTCTGATAGCCCAACGTGTAGGGGTTGATGGTGTCGGGGTCGATGGTCGGTTCCCCCAGGTCAAAGAGGCTGGTCTGTTTTGGTGATGGTGTTTTCAGAGCTTGGCGCTGATAGTTCGCAATCCGCCCCTGCCATTCGACCAGTTGAGCGCCCGTCATTTCTTGCCGGATTGGACGATTGTATGGAGTGTCAAATAAACTCAGTTGTTTGTTCATTTATGGATGTCTGGGCTTAGGATTATCTTATCTACGATACCAATAAATCTGGTAGAATTACTGGTGGCTGACGAAAACTATTGATATACTAATGATAGGTTTTCTAGGATAGTTATGGATGAGAAGAAAATTTGGAAACAAAACTTAGTTCGGGCGCAAGAGGGCGACTTGTATAAACATCTGACCCAACGACGATTTCATAAAATTGGAGGATATGGACGATTTGATAGAGCCATTGCAGCAATATCAGCTTTGCTACAAGCTACAGTGAGAATGAAGCTGAAATTTATTCAAAGAGATGCAGGGCTTCATCTTGGATGCCAGTTATTTGCTGATTTAATTATGACACCAAATTTCCCTGTGTTAGCAATTGATAGGACTTTATTAACTGCTCTGGAACAAACAGCAGTTCCACCAGATATTTTTACACTTAAGCCCGTTCTCAAAACAGGGTTGATTCTGCTGCCCCAAAAGACAATTCAGACACCGGATGGGGATTGGATTGACTGGATTGCCTTTCGTCATGCTGAAGCAGGTCAGCTATTGACTTCATTACAGACAGCAGAGGGAATCAACCGTCCTACACGAATGGCAGAAGATTCAATTGGCTGGGCCACTCAACCATCGGTCGTCACTTGGGCTTCAAATCAGCCACTTAGCCGATGGGCTGATGAGGAAGCTCCGCCAATGTTTGGGGGAGATGTGACTGACCAGGCATTATCCCTGCGCTTGTCAACGCTACTGGCCAATTTCTTGCTCTATCTTCAAACTTATCCGCAGGATATCCAGCCTGAGAATAATGCCACCGGGTTCAGTTCGGCAACCCAGAACACGAAACGGCGATCGCCCAAAATCTTATTCCCCCGCTGGGTCGGTCGAGGATATAAACAGCCTCAAGAGCGGCCGTCCCAGGGCCGCCATAGAAAACACACCTCACCTCAACCTCATTGGCGACGGGGCCATTGGCGGCGCGTTCCCGTCGGGAAAGGTCGGAAGGGTCGTGAATGGCGCTGGATAAAACCTGTACTCGTGAACCTCGAATGAGACGATTATTTGCTTTGACCCTACTGATTGCCGCGTGCGTTCCGACAAACTTGGCAGATTGGGGGGAGAATAACCCTGAGTTGGCCCCGGTCACATATCAAGTCCATACCCACAACACCTTGACCGTCCGCTACGAAGACGGCCATGAGGAGTTGATGCGCTTAGGCTGCACCGCTGACCTCGAACTGCCCCAGAGTGAGCAAGCCTTACAGCAATTGATTTACTTTTTGTCTAACTCGGAATATCTATTTGTGGATGATGCAGGGAACTTATGGGCGAGAAGTCAGCAGCGGGATTTGGAGTTGGTGTCGCTGACCATGGCCTTTGACGGCTGGGTGCTGCCCCAGGATGATTGCCCCTTCTATCCCACTGTGCTGGAAGCGGTGGAGGAAGCACGGCGGCAACAGCTTGGAATGTGGGATAACCAGGACTAAGACAGTCTTGAAACATGAAATTAGCAAATTAGCACTGACTTAAACGCCAGTGCTAATTGTGTTGCTGTATGAAGATTTCCATTCATTCCGCTTTAGTTAAAGCGATGAGTTGAAAACTTTTACCAGCGCATCTGGCACTTCTTTTTCGGGTTTCCATACGTTCCGCTTTATTCAAAGCGATGAGCACAGCAATACGACGGAACCCATTACACTGACATCCAGAGTTTCCATACGTTCCGCTTTATTCAAAGCGATGAGCCAAAAATGAATGTCAGTCCCATCGGCGTCAAACGCTATGTTTCCATACGTTCCGCTTTATTCAAAGCGATGAGGGCAGGCTCACAGAACCCGCTCCACGCCCCGATTGTAACCCCATCGATCCGGGGGGGGCAAGAAAGACCCCGCACAATTGAGAACTAAACCCAATAACTGGCCATCTCACCCCTCTCAAACCCAGTAGGCGTAAGAAATATGTGGCACTCAACGGCAGAATAAGGGTTTCAGCCATTGTCTAACCCCCGTGGATGCTTATACTTCGTACCAAAATCATTAGTCAGGATTATCATAAGTCTGTTGTCAACTGGTGCTGACAATACCGCCGCAAAATCTCCACAGACCATTCATCGGGGTGGGAGGCGTGTAAATGGGAAGTGAGGGGGCTGTGATACCAAAGCTGCCAATGATTCCGTAGCCAGAGTCCCAAGCTCCAGTGGTAATCGGTTAGGGATGCTGCCTGGGCCAGTTCCGTCTGGAGTGCCGGGGGCAGGAGTCGGTCGAGTTCGGTCATCGCCTCCTCAATGGTGCGGGGAATCATGACCCCAGTGGGTGAGTCTGGGTCGGGGGTAGGATTAAGCTGTAGTCTAGTCTGGGACATCATGAACAAGACTGTCGGATTGCTAGATGTCGTCGCTCTGGTCAATGATATACCTCAATGTAACTTGTGCCGTGGCCAGGTTGGCACTGTCGTTGAGGTTTTGGCTGAGGGAGCAGCATTTGAGGTGGAGTTTGCTGACCAGAATGGGCGTACCTACGAATCTCTGGGGTTAAGACCTGAACAAATTATGGTTTTGCATTTTGAACCCTGACTGAGCCGTAGAAGACAGCCAACCAGAAAAGCGATGGCCGTCCCTGTAGCCGAGGGATGGAAATTCGGGTGTCTGATGTCCTGGAACTGTTTGCAATCGGTCTGAGCGTCGAAGGGATTTTCCGGGCAATGCCAGACCTTGAACCGGATGACTTCACAGCATCCCTGGTTTATGCCTCCCGTAGACTTTGACTTCGTTGACTCCGACCAGTGCTGGATGAGAGCGTCTGCCCCGAACGTCCATCAACATCACGTCTCGGGTGAAGTTGGGATGGGCCCCAGTTATGGCTCCCGTGTAATCCACGCTACAGGGAATTTCAGGGGTTCTGGGTAAAAAGTTAGCTTTTGGGTTTGACAGCGATAAAAATTTGCTAGACTGGGAGGGTCTATCTGTTTAGCGAAACATAAAACCTCATTCGTTAAATAGTTTTACAGCAAGAGTATTTGACAGCTATCCAGTTGCTCATTTGCCGTAAGCACTAGTAGACACCTGAATGAAAACGTGGTTAGGATAAAGATATAAGACCATATCCGTGTAGCTATTTCTCAACGCTGAACAGAATCTATCAATCTCATGACTAACTCTAAATTCAATTCATCTAATTTTGAAGTTAACATTGGAAACGCTGAAAGTGTCGCTGGGCAGGTCACAGGCGATCAAGTAAATGCCGAGACATATATTCAGCAGACTTCAAATTCAAACTATATCCAAAATGTTGAGGTAAATGGTAGCAGAGGTGGTCATGGAGGAGGGGGAAATGCTATTGGAAAATGGAGTAAGGTTATAGGTGCAAAGGGGGAGTTGGTGCGAATAAAGGATGTGGATGTGGTGGAGATGGCGGGGGCGGAGATGCTGTTGGAGATCACTCCATGGTTATTGGTGGAGATGGTGGAGATGCAGCAAGGTCAGATGGCAGGGGAGGGCGAGGTGGGATAAGTCCACTTAAAAAATTGTCTAAGGATACACTTCAAGCATTTGGTTTGTCTGGTTATGAGGGTTATGGCCAAGGTGGAAACGGACAGAATTCTATTCAGTATGACCGAGCTTTAAGAGTACTTTGTCAAATTAGTGCTGAGTATTTAGAAATAAACCCTGATGTTCCTATGTATCAGATGCCAGGAGTGTTAATGCCACCAGTCGAATGGGTAAATAGTTCCCTCGAAAAGAGGTGTGAGACTTTCCGTATCAAATTTATTGACAATGATACTGACTTTTTTATCCAAGACAATAATAACTAAGGGAATATTCACCGAGCCAAATATGTAAATCATATGAGCCTATTCCCAAAAGGTAAGGTTTTTTGTCCCTCTTTCGTGTGAAGGTGTACACCGTTTAGGTCACCTATATATCCTGGTCTTTTATTGGGAGAGAAAGAGTTTTAAAGGGTAAATTATGGATACTGGACTGTATATCGAAAAGAGTATAGTCTTGACGGCTTTTACAAAAAAGCCCATAAATAAAATCTTGAGACTAATTTATGCTATGTGTTTATGTTTGTAACATTTCCATGAACTTTGGCTGCAACGGATCCTACCGATCCCGTAAAAGTCTGATTAATATTGATGTTTTGCATGAATTCATCGAGTGTTTGTATTGGTAGTTCTTCTTCATTTAAAATATCGCGTATTGCCCAAATAGCTGTATGAAGTGTTGGTTTTAAAAACATCATTGAATCATCGATGTCAAAAGTTCCGAAGTTTACTTCATTGTTCATGAAAACCTGGCGCAATGCAAAAACTATATTTCCTTGGGCTTGAAAAATTCTTCGAATTAAATCCCACCATGTAAATGTAATATAGCTAATGATTATAAACCATAAAAACTGATTTAGATCTTGTACGCCTCCTAAACCTAATAATACAACAAAGATAATAAACGAGATAACTGTCGTAAAACACTTTTTCAGAAAACTTTTCCACCTGATTCCCCCTAAAAAATAGGTATCAACCCCTAGGTATAGATGAGATCCATATCCATGGAACCTTATAAAAACTGTGGTTTGTGTATTCTTGGGAGTTCGGCGAGTGATTACAATGTAAAGCCTTTCATCTTTTAGAGGGGATAAGCTGTTTCGATTTTGGAATTCTTGAACATATTTGTTCAGGTAAAGCTTTGCATCACCTAAATTTCCGCCACTAACTTCACTTAACACCTTTTGATATAACTTCTGGCAAATTGTGTCAAGTCGATTACCCTGAACTTGATAACTTTGATACAGTCTGAAGCCCTCTAACTCTAATCCTGCACCATCTGAAGGATCTCTCAACTGGAATAAATTTCCAATAGGGATTACCTTGTGAATCTTATCTTTCAGATAATCTTGCTTGTTCATGATTTCAATGAATAAAATAAACTATGAAAACGGAGTTTCACCTTGAGGAAATTCCCGAACTTTTCCAAAAACATTGCTATTTGAGCTTTGTCTTTAGGATTTACAGCATTCTAAACTAGATAACTGTGTTGTAATTTTTATACTCTCGCGTTTTTGCTCAAATACAAACACACTTGTCCATCATCTCATGTAACTGTAGCTGATGTCAAGTAACTGTTCAGGGGCAGCAATTCTCATTTTGACCTGCATCCTGTCCAAGATGCCCAATCTTGAACGAAAGAATGCGGCTTTCAAGAATCCCTATTGAGACGATTCTCAATAAACTGGGGCAAAATTTCCATAATGAGAATTGCTGGGTGGGAGTCGGTCTAAACTAGATTATGGATGGGTTTATGGCCCAGTGTATCCCGTGCCAAGGATTTCAGGAGTTTTGTTTGAGATTCTTGACTTGCAGGCTTGACATGGGTCAAAATTTGCTATGCTGGGTGAGGAGGGCAACCACCAGGAATTGCCCCTACATAGTTTCTGTCCTATGCATCCCTGCTATTGCTATAATGCTTCAGATAACTTACGGCTTTGACGCCTTTACAGCCATGGGGGTTGTCCGTTATCCGGTTCTCTAGGTCAACTATTATCAATAAGCTCTGTGGATTGGTGTCTTAATGACAATCAGAAGCATCCCGATTTCATGAAGTTTGACCTGAGTACTATACTAGTACACAGTCTCTACTTGTTTGAAGGAAAACCAAAAACTTATTGAGAACTAGCTATAAAGATTAGTTAATTGAGGCAAATTAAGTTTTCGTCCTAGAAACAGTTGAAAGTTTTTTTATTTGGTAGGAATAAAAACATGACGGGATCTGATAAAAAACCAGAATCAAAAATTACAATGAATTTTACAGGTTCTGTCTCTGGAGTGGCAGGCGAAGTCCATGGTAACCAGATAAATATAAACAAGCGCCAAGATTTATCCGAATCAATGCTTGAGATTCAAAAGATTTGGAAACAGTTTGTACAAAACAGTCAAAGCATTAGTTTATCGCCAGGAGAAGAAGCTCAAGTTCAAGCAGCGTTAGTGAAAATCAACAAAAATCCTACCCTTCGGGAACGATTTTTATCTGCATTGAAATCTGGGAGTACCGAAACACTTAAGGAAGTGTTTCAGCATCCAGCCGTCAACATTGGTGTAGCAGTCTATGAAGGGTGGACAAATCCATGAATTTAATGAATGACCCTATCCCTAATCAGAATGATATCGAGTTAAATACTGAAAAAGCTGGGGGTGTTGCGGGGAAAGTTGACCGTGACCAGATAGTTGCTGAGACTTACATCCAAGTCAATAATCCTGCTCCCACTGAGAATGCTGTTCTGACGCTTGATATTGACCCGTCGAAATACACGCAGGAAGAATTAGCAGCATTGATGGAAAATATAATGAAGTCGGTGAGCATTATAGGAGATGGAACATTAAAACTGGCATATTATAAGAAAGGAAGTATCAAATTATTTCTGAATGGCTCACCAGAAGATATTGCGGAACTTCAGCGGTTAATAAACTCAAAAGAATCAACTCAAATAGAAGGTCATAATATTACAGAAATTCAGGAAACTACCCCAGAAGAAGACGCGAAAATTTCTCTGATTAAACAGGTTAAAGCAGGTAAAAAAAATCTGAGTGGAGCTGACTTAAGTGGTGCTGACTTAAGTGGTGTTGACTTGAGTATTGCTAACCTCAATGGGACTAACCTGGATGGGGCTAACCTCAATGGGGCTTACTTGAATGGGGCTGACCTGCGTGGAGCTAACCTCAGTGCAGCTAACCTCAGTGGGGCTAACCTCAGTGAGGCTGACCTGAGTGGGGCTGACCTGCGTGAGGCTTACCTGGCTAGGGCTTACCTGTTTAGGGCTTACCTGTTTAGGGCCAACCTGAATGGAGCTAACTTGAATGAGGCTAACCTGATTAGGGCTAACCTGAGTGGGGCTAACCTCAATAGGACTGACCTGAATAGGGCTTATTTCACTAGGGCTAACCTGGATGGGGCTAACCTGAGTGGGGCTGACCTGCGTGGGGCTGACCTGAGTGAGGCTTACTTGGCTAGGGCTGACCTGAGTGAGGCTGACCTGCGTGAGGCTGACCTGAGTGAGGCTTACCTGAGAGATGCTGACTTCACCGAGGCTAACCTTAAAAATGCCACGGTTATCCAAGCCCGGTTTGGACACAACCAAGGCATTGATGAAGCTCTAAAAACTGCTCTCATCACGAGAGGTGCCATCTTTGAAGATTCTCCAGGCGATCGCTCATCCGTCCCCACCCTCATCTAAACCAACACCTTCCCACCGTTAGAAAGCGAATCCCCTTCCGATAACTGTCAGTTCCAACACTTATCGGAGCAAGCGGATAGCGGACTGTCAATGCACCTTCCGATAACTGTCAGAGTTGACACTTCTTATCTTGCGAACCTGGACTAGATGCGATCGCCATTCAGAAAAACCCCACAGTTCTAGTTTTGACCCGCCGATGGAATCTTTAAAAAAGATGAATACCTGCACCAAATCCTACATTCCGCAGGTTGACAGGGAATAAAAGATATGGTGCTAGTCTAGGCTAGAAAGGGTTCCTTCGAGCGGTAGGCTCTGGCGATGCAGATTAAAAATTTAGACCATCTGGGTTTAGTGGCTGGAGTGATTGACGAACTCGGCCTGGTCGAGTTGACGGATAAGCGGATTGAACCTCATAGCTTGGAGCATGTGAGTGCCGGACAAGTGGTTAAAGCCATGATTTTGAACGCCCTAGGCTTTCTCAGTGCACCGTTGTATTTATTCAGCGAGTTTTTTGAGAGTAAAGCGGTGTCTCATCTGCTCGGAGAAGGGGTAGAGGCTCGTCACTTGAATGACGACCGCTTAGGTCGAGTGTTGGATGAACTCTACGCAGAAGGGACGACATCATTTTTTCTCCAGGTGGCGCTCCAGGCTGTGGAACGATTTGGAATTGATATTCAACAGCGTCATCTCGATGCCACCTCGATCTCAGTAGAAGGGAAATATGAGCGGTGCTCGAAGGGGAAATCCGAGGTAGGACTTGAGTCAGCTCCCCAGGGTGAGACATCAGCAGAACCCAGCCCAATTCGGCTGTGTCGAGGCTATTCCCGAGACCATCGTCCAGATTTGAAACAGTTTTTGATGACTCTAGTCTGTGCCGCCGACGGTGGCGTGCCGCTATGGTTGCAGTTGGCCAGTGGCAATGAACAGGACACTCAGCAGTTTGCAGAGGTGCTCAAGGCGTTTGGTGACCAATGGACTAGCGACGGTATCGTTGTGATGGATGCCGCCTTTTACACAGCAGCCAATCTGCAGCAGATGGAGACCACGGGGTGGCTATCACGGGTGCCGCTGACCCTAAAAGCGGCTCAAGAGCTGGTGCACAGCGATGTCACCCGACTGACTGAAGTCCCCTGCAACTCGAAGGATTACCGGATGTGGGAGATTGAGCAGACCTATGCCGGAGTGCGCCAGCGCTGGATCCTCGTCGAAAGCCAAACCCGCAAAGCCAATGCAGACCTCTGGCAACCCGAATTAGAGAAGCTCGAACACCGCCTCAACCGCCAATTGAAAAAGCTGACCCAGCGGGTCTTTGCTTGCAAACCCGATGCCCTCGAGGCCTTGATGCAGTTTCAAGATGGACTCGAGGTGCATCAGCTCACTCAGGTCTCCCTGGAGACGGTGCGGGCCAAGCGACCCCCCGATCGTCCCGCCAAATCCGCCGAACCCACCCCAGTTCAGGGCTATCGGCTCCAGGCCACGTTACAGCAGACCGCCACGGCCGAAGACCGCTTTAGCCGTCAGCGTAGTCGCTTTATTCTAGCCACCAATCAACTGGATCAATCCCTCTGGCCGGCTCAGACCTGCTTAAGCGAATATAAAGGGCAACAGACCGTCGAGAGAGGCTTTCGCTTCCTCAAAGACCCCCTCTTCTTTGCCAGTAGCGTCTTTGTCAAAAAGCCGCAGCGGGTCGAGGCCTTAGCTCTCATCATGGCCCTAACCCTTATGGTGTATACCCTCGCCGAACGCCAACTGCGACAGGCGTTAGATGCTCAGAAGCAAACGGTGCGCGACCAACGCCAACAACCCACCGCTAAACCGACCTTTCGCTGGATTATGCAGAAGTTTCAAGGAATCCACTGGGTTAATCTCGATGGGCAAAGGCAGATTAGCAATCTCAATGATGAACGGCGATTGATTATTCACCTCTTCGGTCCACCCGTTGAGCGCTATTACTACGCATCCGGTTAATTATTTATCAACCTGCGGAATGTAGGCCAAATGAGTCGAGGACAATCACTTTATTCACACCACCCTACATTCCGCAGGTCGCTCATGTCCGTCGCAATGCTTCCATCGACTGGAACCTCAAGGAAAGCGTCCGCGCCCGCATGAAGATTATGGTGAAACGTCTCCTGCGACAATATGGTTATCCCCCCGATATGCAGTCCCTCGCGATTGAACTGGTACTGGAGCAAGCTAAGGTCTTTACTGAGTTTGAGGTGGAAACCCGTCATTCATAGGAGGCTTGAGTTTGGGGATGGGTCGAGTATGGAGTTTGGGCGATCGCACTCCGATGGCTGTGGGTTTCGATGACCGACGACCTTTGCTGGATGCCAGATGCGATCGCACCTCATCAGTTCCTATACCTCACATGAGTTCGTGATAAGCGACACAATTGAGCATTCTTGCCATCGTAGTCTGGTTAACTTCTGCGTCAACTTGCTCTGTGGCTTGATTGGCCACTGCCACCAGCCCAAGAAGCCTTCTCTTGACTCAGACTAGCTTTTGCCTCGTTCGGCTTAACTCAAACTCACGTTAGCTATGAGATTGAACGTTTATCAATTTGAGGTTAGGTCTGACTTTTTCCTCGTGGTACGATACGACCTTTCGGCATGGGCATTTCAAGATTAGGACTGATCACAATCTCGAAAGGATACTCTGCTTGTTCGAGGGCGAGGTCGCTACGACGAATGCGCTTCACCCACTTTTTCTCAATATATTGATTCCAGCGGAATCCTCGCGATTTCGCCTCGTCTTTCCGAAATCTTGGAATCTGAGCGATCGCATACACAAACGGCTCCTGCGACCGGGCGATCGCATCTCCCAGAAGTGCCTCAAAGTTATCCACCCGGTCGAACAGTGCTCCAATCAACTGGCAATCGGTCAGGGCGCGGTGAGCCTGATTGACCCCGATGCCGTGATTGAGTGCCGTCTGTACCAGGTTTCTCGGCTTGTCATTCTCGGGCCAGCGGAAATCGTCGTAGGTGCAGAGCCAGGGCTTGTTGATGGTAGGGAGACCTCCCTGGCCAAACCACGGCTTATCAAAGCTGGCATTGTGGGCCACAACATAATCCACCCGATGGAGCCATTGCTGGAACTGGCCAACCACCCGATAGGCATCAGCATCAGTGACAGATTGTGCAGCCGCCGCTGGGATGTGGTTGACTGACTCGACGGGATTGGCTTGAACCGGAAATAAGGTCGATAGCTGCTGGAGAACGCAGCGGTGGGGAACCGAATACAGAATTGCACCCAGTTCGATGACGCGATCGCAGCTTGGGTCGAGTCCGGTGGTTTCGAGGTCGAGGATTAGTAACTTATCCACAGTGTAATCTTTCTACCTAAGTCTCTTTTTAAAAATGCTCTAAAAAGGTCATCGCTTTTTCAACTCCGTGAGTTCTAACCCAAGTAGCTGCAATTCCTTGTGCTTTAGAGTTTGTTGATAAAGATATAAGAAATTGTTTTTTAGCATCTTCTGTTATAGAAAGTCCAGGGTTTTGTCTTAGATGTCTCTTGAATTTGTGTTGAATTCTTTTCTTTGCCTTTTTTCTTTGTTCTTCAAGACTTAAATTACTTTTTGGCTGTTGATTGGTTTGATTGGTTTGGTTAGTTGTATCTCCCATTAAAATTGCAAAAATTGCATCAGTTTGTTCGCGGGAAAAATATCTGTCATGACCATAGGAACGCTTATATGTTAAACGTGCTTGTTGTTCCGCCATCGTTTCGGCCATCGCCTCATCCCAATGTGGTTCTTCTTCAAGGTCTCTAACGTTACTAAAACAAGTTTGAACCAAGTTTGAACCAGTATAGCTATCAATAAGACGAGCAACTTCTTTACAACATTCGAGAGGATGTTGAAGTGTTTGGCGTTCACTAAACAGCAGAACAAACCAGTCCTCAGATTGAAATGTTCTCAGACGGTTGTTATCTTGCCCAAGACAATGCAATAACCTTAAATATCCATTAGAATTTGGATATTGACGGGGAGTGTATGGCTCGTTAATATCTATGACAATACTTAAATTCTTAGACTCATCAACGTAAGCAAAATCGGGAATATATCTATTTAAACGTCGAAGGGAATAAATTTTACCACTAAAGTAATTGCGTAGCATACCAGGGAACCTAGAGTTAGACTCAAATTCAGGATATCCTCGCGGGTCAAACTGAGTTATATCAACTTTGTCTCCTAATGATGTTGGTCTTACCACAACTGTCTGTAATTGTGATTGCCGCCACGCTGCAACCTTTTCTGGAGTGTGTAGCTGTGAACAAAGACGAGAATGTTCTTGACGACGCTGTTGATTTTCTGCTTCAATCTCTTGACACCTTTTTTTATGATTTGATAACTGATACTCATAGTGTTTTCGTTGTTCAAATGCAAGGCGATTGAACTTTTGTAAGTTCACTTGATATTCTTGTAAGGATTGACGATAATCATTTCGACGACTCGGAAACGTTAGTAATTCCCAAGCTGTAAAAAACACAATTAAACCGAAGAAAAATAAACCAGCTTCTATACTAAATGCGCTAACCACCATTGCGATAAAGACACCAACACCTAGCAAAATATAATCACAACGTTCAGGTGCATTTTTATTAAAAACAGGTTGCTGACCTGGAGCTGGGCATACTGGTTTATTGGGTAAATTCAGCAATGAAAGACTGGGTTCTGGAGGCATTCCTGTTTGAATATCCTCAATTACTTTGGGATAAAGAAACGTAGGATAGTAGAGATTTGTGTCCTTTAGATTTTGAAAATTCATGTGTGGTTTTTAATCTTTAAAATAGAGTTGTTTTGAAAGTCTTAGTAATTGAGTCTAGCTCGGCGTTCTGCCATTTCTCGTGCTTCTTCTTCAGTCCAGCATCGTTCGGGTTCTAAATCAGGCACACCCTGAAACTTTGTCTGAACTAGATTAGAGCCAGTAATTTCATCAATCAACTGTGCCAGAGCTTTACAGCAGGATTTAGAATGCCGGAGTGCCTGACGTTCGCTGAAAAATAAGACATACCAATCATTGTTCTGGAAAGTTTTGATGCGCTCACCATAGTTACTTTGTCCGATACAGTGAGTTACTTCTAATGATTTTGAACTATTAGGATACTGACGAGGAATATAAGGCTCATCAATTTCAATATCAATGCTCACAGAGTTTTCGGTGTCAATATAGGAGAAATCGGGGATTTTGCCGCAAACATAATAAAGAACGTGGATTTTATCGCCAAAATATCGACGAAGTAATGATGGTAGCCGACAATTACGCTCATATTCGGCATATCCTCGCGGGTCAAATTCATTGACATCCACCTCAAATCCTAGACCTGCTGGACTAAGAGTGATTGTCTTGATTTGCTCCTCTCGCCATTTCTGGATACCCTCTGGAGTTTTGAGTAAATCACATTGCCGACGGTGTTCTTTCCGAGTTTTCTGATTCTGTTGTTCGATGTCCTGACACCGCCTGCGATATTGTTCATAACGAAGTTGGTAATCCCGTTCTGCTCTCGCAACCTCCTCGTTGTATCCCGTCAGTTGATTTTGATGCGATCGCTCCTTCTCCCGATACTGCTCCAATCGCTTGGGATAATTTCGCCATTGTCGCCAGAAGGCCACCCCGGTTCCGACCGCTGATAACCCGAACAGCAATGCCCCAGCGAGAAGGTCAACTGAGGCGATCGCACCCATGATGATAGCCAGAACCGCACTGACCCCTATCAACAAGCCGTAATTCAACCGTTTGGGGGGAGATTGATTAAAGACAGGAACAGCAGGAGTCTTTGGTTTCTCGGGCGGCGAGGGAAGCTGAATCAACGCCAACGCCGGTTCGGTCGGTGTCTCAGATAATATCTGTTCGACCTGTCTGGGGAGGAAGACGGCTGGGTAATGTGTTGGAGTGTCCGGTGAAAGCATCTGATATCAGGTCGGGGATTCATGTAAAACAACCTGGTCTAACGTTCAACCCAAAACCTCAAGGAGAAGCTGAATAAATCCTATACCTCTAAACGAACTACTTACGTATTTTCACGCAGAAACCCAGAGGCTAAACCCGATAATAACTGCTGCATAAAGGGCTGAGCGGTTTTATTGCACTTCTGACTGACGCTAACAGAATTATTGTCTGATTAGACTAGGATTTTCCTAGTTTAACCGTAAAATCTCCGTAAATGCAAGCAAATTTTAGAGCTTTATGACAATTTTTCTAAAAATCGTTGTTTTACCTTTGATTTCAGACAAACTCACCTCGACTAAAAATACTCCTCTTATTCTCAATCTCTTAGTCTACAAACCCCTCAAAGCGATCAGATTATGGAGCAATTTTTGAAATGTTTTGATGGATGCGATTACCATCATAATTTGGTATTCAATTTTTAGCACTCGTCTCTAGCCATGAATTAACAGCTAGAGACGGTGAATTCAACTACTAATGAGTTCAGCGGTACTTACGACGTAGCATAAATACACCGAGTGTAGCCAATCCAAGTAAAGACGATGGTTCAGGAGTTGATTCAGTCGGAACCGTTGGTAAGGCGACATTACGGGAGTGAGATGCCGACCCCCACAAAACACCGGCAGAACTGTCCATGCCAGTAATGTTTTTCACAAATGTCCCAGATCCTGTATCGAGGTCAAGTGCAATTTGTTGGCCACTAGTGGTGTATCCAAAGAGAGTATTATCTTGGCCAAACGCAAGACCATAGACAGAGCTATAGCCAATATTTCCAACTTTATTGGCTATACCGTCTTTGGAAATCGTCCATAATGAGTCTCCAGAAGATGTTGCCCAAAAGAGTCCTCGTGTTGCATCATACTCAATATCACCACTACTTGAAAATCCAAGAACTGACGCAATTTGTGATGCTGCACCAGTATTTATATCAATTGAATAAAATCCGTTTCCGCCAGTGCCATAAAGGTTGCCATCACTTGAAAAGCCAAGACCATTCATTCCTCCTACACCAAGACCACCAATTAAATTTGTAGTCTTGCTGGTTAGATCTATCGAATACAAATTCGAAAATGTGATTCCCCATAAGTCTCCAGCCGAATCTAGGGCAATATCTGTAAAACCAATTGAGTTCAAAAGAGGTGTATATGCTCCAGTTGCCTCATCAACACTTCCGACTTCACCATTGGAAGTCGAAACATATAATGGGTTTGCCTTCACTGATATTGCACTCGTTGCAAGTATAGCTACTGTTCCAATGACCGTAGACAAAGTTTTAAGGGTAATAACAAACATGAAAAAATCTCCAAAATTAGTAGGTTTCCAGTAAATTCACAGTTGACTTGAGTAAATACACGTAACCGAAGACTGAATACCCTCGATATGAAGGACTCACTTTTTTTATTCACTCAAATCTCAACACCTAGACATTTTCTATCTTAATCAGAAACTTACAATAAATGCAAGCAAATTCCATATTTTCAAAAAAATCTCTGGATAGTTGAAAATCCCCATTTAAACCTATCGGTTGAAAAATCCTGATTTTACGGGAATCCCTGTAAACTGCAATGATTGTTTACATTTCTGATGTAACTTGTTACAAAACGGCTGATGTATGAAAATCACTAATAGGGAACTGGTCACTATCGACTTTGACATCGACCCCCAGGACAACGCCAAGCTTTTTCGCCAATACGTCATCGGACTTCATGCGTGGTTTCTGGATTGTGTGCGCCAGACTCGACCCGACCTTTCTGCCAAACTGCACGACTCGCCGGAGGATAAAGCCTTCACCATCTCTCCGCTATTGGGCGAGGTTCCTATCATTGGCCGCAAACTCCACATCCAGCGGCATCACTCCTATCATTGGCGGCTGACTTTGTTTTCCCGTCCCCTCGTCGCCTGGGCGCAAACCTGGTTAACCAACCCGCCCACCACTCTGAAGCTGCGCCGTCTCTGGTTTGATTTGCGATCGCCCCGAATTGAGCCTGGCCCGGCCACCTATGCCGAACTGTACGAGTTGCCTATCGAGCGACGCATCGCCCTCAGCTTCGTTTCGCCGACTAGCTTCCGTCACCGGGGCCATCACCTACCGTTGCCCAATCCCGTCAACCTGTTCCACAGTTACCTGAGACGCTGGAATCAGTTTTCCGAGATTCTGGTCGAACCTGACCCTTTCCTGGACTGGATAGACAGCTATGTGAGTTTATCGCGGCATGATATTCAATCCAGCAAAATCGCCGCTGGGAAACGGGGGTCCGTCACCGGCTTCACCGGGTCGATTGAACTGACCCTCTCTGCCACCGGCGCACAACGGCATCCTGACTTTGCCCGACTTTATACTGCCCTCGCTCACTATGCCCCTTATTGCGGGACGGGCCACAAAACCACGTTTGGACTGGGACAAACCCGCCTTGGCTGGCACGAGTCTGGTTCTCTTAGTCCAGAAGTAAGTCTGGGCGATCGCATTGCCGAAATCACCGAGCAATTGCTGAGTCAGCAGAAACGACCGGATAATGACCGCGCCCGTCAGGTTTGCCAAACCCGGGCCACCATCCTGGCCCGACGAGAATTGGGCGAATCATTGATGGCCATTGCAGCAGACCTGGAAATGCCCTACGAAACGGTCAAAACCTACGCAAAATTGGCCCGTCGTAGCCTCAAGAACCTGAAATAAAACATAGCTCCCCGAACGTAATAGGTTCGAGGAGCGTAGGTAAAATGCTTGGGCTTAGAGATAACCCTATTTATTCTGCTTTTGTAAAAAGAAGCAGTGAATTACTACAGGGATGACAACCCTGGTCGTAGCGCCAATGGGGTTTCCATTCATTCCGCTTCTGCAAAGAGAAGCGGCAGGAGCTGCTTTAACGGGATTAAGCAATGCTGTTGACCGTTTCCATTCATTCCGCTTCTGCAAAGAGAAGCGGCCCACCACCACCACCACCACCATCCGGGGGTGGCACTGTTTCCATTCATTCCGCTTCTGCAAAGAGAAGCGGCGGAGGTATCACTCACCCTGAAGTAGAAGTTGATCAAGTTTCCATTCATTCCGCTTCTGCAAAGAGAAGCGGCATCCTAGTGAAAGGTCCTCTTGGTACACCACCAACACGTTTCCATTCATTCCGCTTCTGCAAAGAGAAGCGGCCCACCCCCATTGGAACACGCTCTGGGCGGGATGTCCACGGGGCAAAATCGACGAGGTAGAGATTTGTTAGTACAATGTACACGGGATTCATTATCATAACGGGCTACACCCCTTACAGCGTAAGCAATCGACGGGGTCAACGAGATTCCAGGGGATACAGGAAATTCCTCACCCCGTCGCTGCTGGTCAGTCCTCTTTACCTCGCACAGAAGCCAGTAAAGACTTAGCGAACAGGTCGTTTTGTTCCTCTAACCATCTTACCCGCTCAGCCTCCTTAGCTTTAATTTCCGCACGGTGAGCGAGAATTTCCTTGGTGATTGCCACGATAGCTGAGAGGATAACTCCCGCAAGAGGAACCAACAAGTTACCGTCCCAGATAGCGTCGATGGGTTTCTGAGCTACTGGGGCTTGAATTTCAGTAAGCTCAGTGGTTGATTTTTTCTGGTTCAGGAGTTCATTGTTCATTATCCATCCTCCCGGATTGCCCGTTTGTATTGATAAGGGAGAGTGAAATCTGGGTCAGCCCAGAATCCTACTCCTCTCTCTTTGGCTCGGGCGCAAGTTCCCAGAATCCCCTTAAAGAGGGCCAGGTCTCGTTTTGCCCGAAAATCATATTGCTGATAGGGTAGGCTATTGGCGGCCAGCCCATTCGCACAGAGCGCGATTTGGATATTGTTCGCAAACCCGACCCGATTCCAATACCAATCAGCCAGCCAGCGCCCCCATTGGTCGCGTCCCTTTAATACCACCCTGATATATGGTCGGTTCTCTAACTGCGCTGTGAGCCAGTCAGTGGCCACTTGTCCCCAGTGCCATTGCCGCTGGTAGTCAATCGGCGCATTGTCTAAATCCTGTCCTGGGCGAGGAAGCTCCGGCGTGTCAATCCACCGACACCGCGTCACAAAAACCTCGCTATGATACCTGAGCAGCAACGTATCGCCGTCGAAAACCTGGAGAATCGACGCTTTTAGGCTCTGGTTCTCGTAGAGTACTGACGACATTTTAACTGGAAGAAGATGCGGTTCTTAATGCTACTTTACAATCAATATGATTGCCCACCGTGGTATTACCGATAACCATCAATCTTAAGGTTTTCTTAAGATAAAAAAAGACGACTTCAAAGAGAAGCCGTCTCCCTTATGTCACCTTATGCAAGTTTTTATTGTCCATTGTTAATAAAAAAAAGACAACCCCACAGGGTTGCCTTATTCGTTTCTAGTTGCTGTTAGCTGTTAGTTGCCTTCCGGTAGAGCTTCTTTCATTGGACTCAACCGATTCCGACATTGCTTGTCGTTTTCGACGAGCATCGGGTCGAGACAGAAACTCGTCCCTGCCACCTGTTTTGCGGCTTCGAGCGCAGCCTTCTCCAGTTCAGACTCGGGTTTCTTCTCCGTGATTTCGATGAAGTAGTAAGGACCATAAGACCCCTCAGTCATGGTGAACTGGAAGCGGAAAATGTGGTTGAACTGTGCTTGCTGAATTTTCTCAAAAGCAACCTTATTCGGGTCGCCCTCCATGCCGCTGTTCACCCATTCAGTGAAGGCATTTTGGCTGAAGACTTCCAGTAGCCGTCCCAGGTTGTCCTTGCTGCGCCGGTGCAGCAGGAACGTGCAGACTTGGCTGGCTTGTTCGGGAAATTGAGCCTTCATTTCCCCAGCGGTGGGGATGCCCCAAATTTCAATGAATGGCTCGTTGAGGTAATGCGGTTCAAAGGTTAGCATCCGCTCGTGAACGTCACAAAGTGCCATCTCCACAAACTCCCCTTTGGTCAGCCCAGCTTTCTCTGCTTTAGCCACATTCATTCCCTTGGTGTCACCATGAACAAAACAGCCCCACTCTTTGGAGCAGTTGGCACGATAACGGGCAGGCAATTCAGGAACACGAAAGGCAAATTTGTTGATTTGGATAATGTGCATGGTTCAATTTCTCGTTGTGTTTACAAGGTGGGGAGGTATGACCCTCCCCGGTGACAATTACAGGTAGAATGACAGGTTAGGAACAAACTTGGTTGCCTGGTCTTGTGCCAGTTTCAGCCGTAGTTCCAGTCCTTTCAAATGGGGACTGTGCAAGAGAGCCAGTTTCATTTCCTCCAGAACTTCAACCTGTTCGCGATGAAACTGAATGCGCTTTTCCAGCTCCAGTAATTCCTGTTGGTTTGCCTCAAACAGACGGGTTTTCTCAGTGCTGATATCGCTCATTAGCCGAGAAACCTTGGGAGTTTCAATGACTTGGCGCCGATAGCGCAGAATGATTTTCTGCTTCGGCGTCTCAAAGACCGTCCGTTTGGCGCTGCGATCGCCCCCAGTAAGGTCAATCGCTTCGGCGACAGCATTAGGGATGATTTTTGTTTTCAATTCCTCCTCCCGTTTCTTGATATCAAGACGGTGATTTAGTGCCAGTTCAAGGTAGCTGCCCATAATTAGTCCTCCAGAATGCGGTTGAAAGTAGATTCGTCGTTGGAGAGAAGCACGGAGAATGCCTCTCGCAGACGACAAAATTCATCCAAGGATTGCGGGGTATCGGGTTTGCCCGTTCGCGCCAAAAATGTGTAATAGTCTAGTTCGTCAAATGCTTTGCTAATGCGCTCAAATACACTTATGGTGTCGATTGACATGAGAACCTCCAGTAAGAATCGACACCTAATCCGGTAGGGTTCGGTGGACTCTCCCCCAATAGCTGGAGGAGAGTTTGACTGGTTAGAGCAGGGTCAGCTGAGTGGGGGCGATGTGTTGATGAAGTTGGCCCGTTTCAGGGTTAATCCAGTAGAGTGGCCGTTCTCGTGCGATCGCCCGTTGGATTGTGTAGCGCGTGCCTCCCCCGCGCCGGTGGTCGAAGATTGCAATGCCCATCTCACAGACCTCGACCATGTGCCGGTTGCGATGGTGGTTGCAGCCCATCTCGTACTGCTGGTGCAGCCATAGGATTTCCTCGGCCCCATTCAGCAGTTCCCAAAACACCCGCTGCTGGGACTTTGACCAGCGACTTTCGTATCCGTGGCAGGGGATTAACGCTTTCCAGGGAAGGCCCCGGCGCGTCCATTCCAGCGCGGCGAGTTGGTCGGTTCCCAGTGCCATGCCCGTATAAAAGCGAGTTGCCCCGTGGGCGATCGCAAGGTCTGTCAATTTGGCCAGATACCGGGAAGTGTGACCCAGGTGGACTCGGCGATGTCCGGTCACAAAGCAATTAACCATAGTGTTCTACTGCCTCCTCAATGAATCCATTAACCCCGGCAACGAAGCGCCGTCCCCAGGCTGCATTGCGAGAGTCGCTGATTCGGTAGCGTCGCAGGCTTGCCCGCACTAAAAGCTCTTGAACAAGCTCCTGGTTTTGGATACACCATTGTTGAATCAGTGCCTCCGTCGCCGGTTTGACGAATTGTTCCCGGACTCCACGGCTGCTGTATTCCAGCAGCACAGGTTCGGCAGTCAATTCATCAGTGGAAATGCTCCGGGCAAAGTCCCGCAGAAACTCATGGGTCAGGGTTTGCAGCATTTCACTCATTTCCTCGGTGAAGGGATGCACTGAATCGTCACACCGAGTTAGTTTCATGTGTTCTGGCTGAAAGCGATTGTCCTTGCCAATGTCGTAGCCTTTGCGATGATAGTACAGTTGGATAACTTGGTTGTTCATAGTTTTCTTGGTGTGCTAGTTGGTGTTAGTTGTTAAACTTCTGGCAATACTCAATCAACGCCGCTGCCAATAACGCAGCATGGTCGAGTTCAGAACCAGCAGTGTTTTTGTCCCACAATTGCTTATTGTGAGACCCCGCAAGGATAATTAACTCCTTGGCAAGACGTTCGTTCTGCTCAAGCCAAATAACCAGGAGTTCACGATAAAAAGCTTTACAAATTCCAACCTTGTCAACTTTAAGAGCAATGCTCAGGGTTAGGTCGGTTTTAGCTTTCAGCTTGGAGACCTCCATGAGTGTCCCAATATGGTTCCAGATATTTCCTACAGTTCCGTGAAAGTCAATAGTCATGAAGGTGGAACAAAATCGCTTATCCCCATCTAGGGAAATGTCGTAGCCATTTTCGTCGGCTTGGAAGATATACATAATTCTCCTTGGAAGAATGAAAATCAGAAGCTAATCCGGTAGGGTTTGATGGTAAAAAAGACCCTCCTTTCTGGCAGGAGAGTCTTTTAAGTCAACTGGTTTTCATTTGATTTAACAAGAGACCAAGTTGGGCTGGTGGACTCCACCCATTAAGGGTGACTTGGTTGTAACGGGCATCCACCCAACGAATGTGTAAGCTATACTGCTTGGCATAGTCTAAGGACTCTTTGACCCGTCCTTTGCTCTCCCCATCCCAAATCGCCAAAGCCCCGGCACTGCGCCGAATCATAAATAAGGTCATCAGAGTTTCATCCGATAATGCCTTGTCGCCATGCTCCTCAGCAATAGCAATCTGTTGGTAGGTTGCCTTCTCTAAGATGTCACGGTCATGGCGACTCAACCGCTCTCGATTCTGCAAACTTGCTGCACTCCAGCTTGGAGGATGTACAATACACAATTGCCCATTCCAGGCTTCAGCAAATGCTTTCTCTGGCTCGGTTGATGCCGGGGTAATAACTGAGCTTGCCTGAAGATTATAGGCTTCCTCTTTTAAGACCCGTAGGGCTGACTCTGTGATAGCAGGATTGTAGTTCTCCGCTACAAATAAATACTGCATAGTCTGTAAAAACAATAACTTTTTGCGTCTGTTTAGTCAAAAAAACACGACTTTTTCTCGCGTATGTAATACGACGTATTACAACGGTTATAGACATTATACGGTTTCTTGATAAAAAAAGACCCCCTAAGTCGGGAGTCTTGTAACATTTTTTTACCACTCATCATCAGGGAAGCACTCTAGTTCTTCTTCTGATAACTCGGGTTCAGGAAGGGTAGAAGCTGGGCAAATATAATGCCCCTTCCCGTCCTCTCGGGGATAATAATAAACCTCGTCCCATATATCTTCAGGATGAGGTTCGTAGCGGTCATCAGTCGGGGGTAATGAGTACATAATTTCCTCAGTTAAACATCAAGAATCAATCTGGCAAGGTTTCTTCATCCAACGGTTGATTAGTCCCATGTAGATTGATTTCTCATTGCAATTCATGCGATGGAGTTGAGGGGTTCCCATTTGTCCAAACGAGAAGCGCAGCCGGTCAAGCTGTGCAGCCTTGCGGAATTGATACCGGTGAAGTTCCCGGCGTTGGTCGGGGGTCAGGTGGCGAGGGGCGCTCAACTGGCAGAAATGGGCGTAGGCGCTGGCAATGTCTAATCGGTCGAAACTGAGCATGATTCCTCCATAAGAAAGCCCCCATCGGTGTCATCGATGAGGGCTGTTTGTACGTGATACTGTGGGTTTGGATTACGAGTCAGCCGGGCCACCGGGAGGATAAGCTCCTCGATGGCCCATTTTGGTTAGTTGAGGCGATAGACCAGGCATTTCATGCCCAATCCTGTTTCGATTTCTTCCCGTAATTCTTCTAGAATTACTTGGACATCGTCGGGGTCGATGTCTTCGAGCAGATTCTCCTCGTTGTCATAGAAAGCCAGGAAATATCCACGGCCATATGCACCGATGGCATCATCCACAAACTGGTCGATGTCCTCAATGAGTTCGTGAAATGCAGCATTGGCATCAGTCTCGCATAGCCCTTGTTGGATTGTCAGGATGACATCTGCTGACAACACTTTGCAGTGTTTTGCGATGAAATCTGCATTGAAAGCCCATAGGGAGTCTTTGATGTATTCCTTGGCGGCTTGGTTGGCGGCCTTTTCGGTGAAGGCGATCGCAAACTCGCAGTCTTCGTTGTCAACGATGGGTAGCCCGTAATGTGTATTTTCGTTCTCCATGGTTTTTCTCCAATAAACAGCCCTCCCATTTCCAGGAGGTTCCGGGTGTTGTTTAGCGGTCGCACGCTTGCCTTGGAGTTAGAACGTGAAGCCAAGACTTTCGATATCGCAGCGGAACTCACCAAGCAATGTCACTAAACGGCCCAGTAACCATTCGGGGTCACACAATTGTTCCGCTGTCGCATCAGGGGCGATCGCAGACCGTCGCGCCGCCTCCAAGTCGGCCACCTTTTCAGTGCGATCGTCAATTTTCAGGAACAGGTCGCGTTGGGGATTGAGGGCGATCGCCTCCTCCGCTTTCCAGATTTCCGTGTAGGCGATACACCGTTGGGACATCTTCAGCCCCCCAGCAAGTTTGCCCTCGCGCTCATACAACCAGCCATGAGTTGGTAGATTCTGCCGCGCGTGGTACATCGTGTTTGCAATGTAATGGAGTGGTCCATCAGCACTGCACAGATGCCATTTCAGCAGATGGGCATACTCAGGAAATGCCTCGGCAAACTCATCATGACAGCAGCCAAACATTCCCTGTTCGGGGATGTCGGCGGTGATGGCAAAGGTGTTGTGGCCATTGCCGCATTCATCGTCATACCGAATTTCGGCATTGATGCGGCTGCCATCGTTGAGTGTTCCCTGAAGCTTCAATTTCTGGAACTTGACCAATTTGGTGGGAATCAGCCATTTCTGAATGAGCTTGATGTAAACCTTCCATTCACCCCACGGGATTCCCGCAGGGTGGTTGATTTCCTCCCAGTCAAATTTCAACCGGTCGGCGATGCGCTCGATTTGCTCAGCTTTGCAAGCTTGATAAACCCGTAGTTTGCGCTGTTCAGCCCCCGTCAGAAAGTCTGGCATCGGTAAACGGGAAAACCGATAGTAGGCAGAAACGATGTATGTTCGATTCATCATGAGTTTTCTCCAATAAGAAAGCCCCCCTGTTTCCAGGAGGGCTAGGGTTCTGTGTGCGGATTTGTGGTGGGCGATTAGCTAGGCTCCTTTGAGCATCCGTTGGAACCGCAGTTTGGCTCCTTTGGTTAAGAGTGGTTCGATGGGATGCTCAAACAAACATTGTTGCCGTGTGTAATACCAGCAAATCGACTTCAGTTCATATTTATTCTCGAAGTCCAACAAGTAATACCCGACCTGTTGGATAATGCAATCCAGGTCAAGTGGATATTTACGACCTGTTGTACGAATATCCCACAAGGTATTATTGATAATGAGATTTGCATCCGCGCCTCCCACTTCAAAAGACCCATCAAATTGTGGGTTAGCGATGAGATTTGTGGCTTCGACTTTCCCCAGTACATGGGAAAAAATCGCCGTAATGTTTGCGACATCCTCCACTGTTGGAGATAAGTCAGGAGGTAATTTCTTGATGCTTTTAGGCATATCGCCTGTACGAAGCTGGGAATCCATCAATCCCATAACCACCCATTTAGCTGGCTCTGGAACATTATGGGGGTACTTGTGGCAATATCCAGCTACTGTTTGTTCCCAGATTTCCTCCCCACCTAGAAAATCACGCACAGCGTAAATGGTTGACATACCGGTTAGTGGGTAATTCGTCCCAGTAACGGGCGCATGGATGACAGGACCACAGTCTTGATGGTGGTCAACAAGGGCCCGGCAGTAGTCAAGGTTCAACATTGCCATCAATTGCCAGTAGATGACAGTCTTTTTCTTGATGTGATAAGTTAGTGACATGACACTTTTCTCCCTAGTAGAAGCCCCGCAAGGGCAGGGCGTGTAATCAATTAGTGCAAGCGATACATCCAGAATTTATCGGGATTGGGTTCGATAAGCTTAAGAGTTGCCAGGAACTCTTCTGAGTTGATTTCTGGAACAAGCTCATCGCGATTGATATATTCATTATCGCCGACAATGGATTCCTCCTTCTCAAGGGCTGTATATAGCCCATCAGTGAACTTGCAGACTACCTCTTTGTGGTCGTGAGTTGCCAGGAAATAGCCACAGCCCATGTATTCGGCTTGGAACCAAACCAGACTTAGGAAGGCGCTGTCTTCCATGGTCTGCCGCAAGTTATGATTTCCGTCATGCCCAAGGGTTTGGAGGAGGGCAATCCCCTTTGCGTCAAGACATGAATATGGTTCAATGTCCTGTGAAGGAATCAAAAACAGCGACTGCTCCACAGCTAGTTTCATTGCATGGCGGCGATGTCCGTCGCTTGGAGCAACTGCCCAAAACTCAGAAGTTCCTGTAGAGAAAATCGGGAGAATGAAATGGTGGCGGTTAGTAAATTTCACGACTTACCTTGATAAACAATCAAGAGAAAATCCGGTAGGGTTTGATGGCTGAGTGGTTTATAGTAAAGTTGCCCCATTGGTTCCGGTGATGGTTTTTATAAGTTATCGTTTCAATAAATAGTTATCATAATAAAAAACCTCCCCCCGAGACAAGAAGGGAGGAGGTAACAGATTCAGCTTGTCGTTCTATTGCCATTTTATCTAAAAAAAGACCCTCTCGCAAAGGAGAAGGTCTTTTGTCGATTAGAATGGAGGAATCATGTCAATTTCCTTGAAGGACTCAATCGCCCATTGCTCCTCTTTCGCAAGTTCCTCAGGAGTCAAGTCCTCTATTTTAGGAAAGAAATGGTCATCCGCCCATTCGAGGGCTTTGACTTGCTCGGGACTGAGTTGTTCGCTCATGGGATTTTCCAAAAAACATCCAACCCCATGAGCGGAAGCGATTTATTGATTATTGGTTCGTTAGTCTATTGGTGCTAGGCGTAATTGTTCGGACCACGGATGATTTTCAACAGGTCTTTCTTGCGTCCACGAGCCGCACCTTTGATTTTTAACCGCGCTCCAAGTTTCCGAAGCTGTGTAGCGGTTAAATCCTTCAATTCCTTGTCTCCCAGTCCCAAGGCGGCGAGATGATAAGCCAGCGGTTCGGTAACCGGTTTCTTGGCGGGATAGAGTGCAGTAATCTCACCCAGCTTGTCGGGATAGCCTTCGGCAACGTAGTGCTTGACCGTCTTACTGGCGTAGAGAGGTCGCGGCAAGTGGTCTTGGTCTAGTTTGGTGTCGCTTTGCGTGTCGGGTGCGATCGCCAAATGGTTACCAGCCGAAACCGTCTTGCTCGTACAGTCTTTGGCAAATTCGCGGAATTGGCCCCGGTGAATGGACTGGATGAGATGAGCCAGGTCGATGGCCCAACAGAAAACGAGAGGAGCAATCGTCAGGGCGATCGCAAATTCAAAGACAAGATTAAGTTCCATTTTGATTCTCTGTAAAAGTCGAGAACCAATCCGGTAGGGTTTCTCGTGTCTCGCGACTCACCCCTCGATTCTCTGAGGGGGCGGCGGCGGACGGGGACGGCGAGGAGCCGCCGCGCCCGGCTGCTTTGTCAGTTTGCACTTTCAGTCAAACGGAAAATCCCCTTGAACTGATGTCCAATGGGCCGTTGAAGCTGTTTTCCAGTGTGCGGCATTTGTCGCATTGCCTCAGTGCGATCGCCTGGTGGCAATCTCCAAAATTGGAGTGGAATTAAATCTGATGTCGGCGGGGGTGGCGGTGGTTCTAGCTCGGGTTCCGGTTCTGGTTCTGGTTCCGGTTCTGATGTCGGCGGTGGCTCCGGTTCCGGTGTGAACATCACGATGGATTCGATGCGATCGCCCACTTCAATCGAGTCCATAACCGGCAGACCATTGGTAATGGCCCCAAAGACCGCATAATCCCCATCCAGAAAGTGGTTGTTCACCCGGTTGAAGTAGAACTGGGAGGATGCAGAGTTGGGGTCATTGCCTCGGGCCATGGCGATCGTGCCACGACTGTTTCGCAGTACCGGCGGCACCGTAATTCCTGCATCCCGGAATCGCTCACCGACAAGCGGTTCATCAGCTCCTTGGGGCTTAATCTCCAGAGGAATCGTGCGCCTTTCCCCAGTTTCTGGGTCAGTGAATCCCTCCCGACCCAGCATATTGGTTGGAAAATCCGGGTCTTTGCTGTTGGGATCACCCGCCTGAAACACGAAATTTGGCACCACCCGATGGAAGGTGATGCCGTCGTAGAACCCTCGTTGAATTAAATCAACGAAGTTGCCCACGGTCAGGGGCGCGTGTTCGCCGTTCAGTTCCAGTTCAATCGTGCCTCGGTCTTCAATTTGGAGCCGGGCATAGACCGTTTCGTTCACTGGGGTTGGCATCATTGACCCCCAGCGGCGATTGCCTCAAGCACCGATTCAAGTCCAGCCAACTTCACGTCTAGTTGAGGAGGAGATGGCACAATCCAAATTTCGCATTCTGAGTCTGTGGGGAATTGCTGAGTGCGATCGCCCCATGGCCCATCCCACACTTCCAGAGATAAGAGGATTCGTTTGACCTCGCCGGTAAAGTCGTCTGGCTTTCCCGGTAGAGGGACAATCGATGGATTGAAGTTGACCATGGCCGCCTCACCTGCCATTCGGAATGTCCGTTGCCCAATCACAAAGTCTTCTCCCTCACTGGCTGCCTGAGAGCGAATCCCTCGCCGAATCAAGGTCACATACCGAGTGTCTGTGCCGTCTTTGAGTAAGACCAGCCCATTCTTAAGCAATTGGCCCCTGTCTGTCATTAAGACTTTCTCATGCTGAAATCTAACCATGTCACTTGCTATTTATACGATTAAATCTATTATAAAAGCCGGTCTTTCCCCCAACCCAGAAGTATGAGTTCCGGGTGCTTGTGGTAGGGCGATCGCCCATCGGTAAAAAAAGACCCACCCCTTGCAGGGCAGGTCTCAATTTCATTATTTACTCAGATTTACAGAGCGAAGAATGGGCTTCTGACGGCAATCCAACCAGACAATCGGTTTCTCATTCTGACGGGCATAGGAGAGACAATGCTTTGTTCCTCCGCGTTGCCGTCCATCAAACAGACCGAGAACCAAGTCCGAATGATTGACCATAAACTCATTTCGTTTATTCAAGCAACCCCGTCGATACTCCGGCATCAGGACTTTCACCTTCATTGCCTTCTTTGCCAACTCATCTCGTCGGGCAAGCAACTGAGGAGACCAGACTCCCTCACCATGATTTCCACACGGCTTCACGAGAACCCAGTCCACTCCCATCTCAGACCAGACTTCGGCAGCCCAGAGGTCAACTCCAGGAGCGCCGCCACAGATGAAGATGGCATCGGAATGGAGCCTCAATGCCATCTCTGACATGGACTGAATCCAAGCCTGCACTTCCTTCTTACGGAGATTGGAGAAGCGACGGTGACCGGTGATGGCAATAACTTTACGCATGATTACCTCTTTGGTAATGGACTGCGCTTAATTGGCGGTAGCCTACTTCACTGTCGCGGCCCCATGACTCGCCCCATCCAGTTAGCCCTTGGCCTCGCCGCTCTCATCGCTCTCAACGTTAGACAGACATTTTTCATGCGGCGGGGGCAAGGGCGGACTTTCAGCTTTCGCCGGGGCCACGACTCTCTAGCGGTCTTTGCCCGCTTCTGTGATTTCTTAGCTTTGGCAGATAGCGTTTATGGCGGGCAAAGAGAGCGGCCGAATAGCACCGGGGTCGCACCTGTCCCTTCGTCCGTGCGATCGCCTGTAATATGGACAGAAAAAAAAAGCCCGCCGATTGGCAGGCCCGAGCAGATTGGCAATACCCGTTAAATCACTCACGAACTATACGAGTGTAGCGGGTTGATAAAAAAAGACCCACCCTTTGCAGGGCAGGTCTTCTTCATTTAGAACTCGTTGTCGTCACCGAGGACGGAGGGTTCGTACTTCTGATTGAGTTCAACCTGGAGGTCTTCCTCAAACTGAATTGCCATCTCTAGCAATTTGACGATGATGTTTGACCAATCGTTTGTAACCCGTTGAGACTGGTGCTTTTCACACCATTTCTGGTTATAGAGGATATTGTCATTTTTCATGATGTCCCAGTGGACTGATTGTTCACAGAACTTGTTAAAGTCCCAGACAAATAATTCGCGTGTCCCCTGGTGCTCCATTTCCTCCCAAATCAACTGAGCATGACGAGCAATCCGGTTATCTCCTGCCACGCCGGAACTTCCTTTGTGGTGGCGGATATAGGTTGCTGAGAAGAGAAGTTGAGTCATGGTGAACATGATGAATTACCTCGTGAAGTTTGCAAGTCCGGCATCCCTTGATACTCGAACCAAACTCCCATGGCGGTAGCCTCCACAATGTTCGCAGCCCCGCCACTCGCCCCTTGCAGTTAGCAGTCCCCCCGCTAGTCCGGGGTGTTGTGGATGGGCAAGAGATATTCGCTCTAGCGGGGGAACTGCGGTGTTGTGGTTTGGTCAGGGCCCGAATGTGGCGCTATCCCTCTGGAACGGTTGGGGGCGATCGCTCAACCTTAATTCCGCCTGATTTGTGACCGTAATTGATTACGGAGGCAAATCTGTGACCTGTGCCATAGTTCTCGGTCGAAGTGGGAGATCGCACGGTTTTCACGGTTCAGCACGATTCACCCCTGGACTGAATCGGAGTCATAAAAAAAGACCCATCCCTTGTGGGACAGGTCTTCGGGGTTAGTCAAATCCTAGAACGGTGATTCCTCCGGGTTAGGCTCGTCAGTCACAAACTGCTGAGGCTGCTGAGGAATGGGTTGAGCGTAGTAGGGCTGCTGGTACATCGGCTGCTGGTACATCGGCTGTTGCATTGGTTGCTGCTTAGCTTCAGCCGCCGCCCGTGCTTGGTCACGCAACTCGTAATAACGATTGCGGGCTTTGAGCAATTCAGCGGCACTATAGCCCAGCTCATCAGCAAATTGACTCATCTTCTGATAATCCCAGCCCTGAATCTCGTGTTTCTTCCAGTCTTCCTCAAATACCGCGTACAGGTTTAGACCAGTCAAGTCACCTCGGTATTCCTGTTTAAACTGTTTCCAAGCCATAATTCGGAAACAGTCCCGCAAGCGCCCCTCATCGCGTTTTGCACGACTGGGGAACACGATGGAAGAAGGGGTATTGCTATTGTTAGCACGAGTGTTAGCCATGATGAGTTTCCTTATAAAAGTCACACCCGACTCGTGGTAACGACCCGCCTGGAGGGAAACAAGCTCAAGCTTTTCTCAGAAGACTCTATGCAGTTAGTCTTGTCCCGCTCCAGCGGGGCAGGACGGTGTCGAACCCAAACCAGAATTTTCACAATCTACAAACTCTGCAACCCTACAAACCTTTCCCCCAGGGGACAATTCCCTGCGCCACACAAGCCCCTCCAATTATGGGTGCGATCGCCCGAGTCTGTTTCTGTTGGGATGCACTAGATTCTGGAGCTTGGCCCAATCGCCGCCCCTGAGTTTTTGCAAGCGGGGGCAGCGCCGGAGTCTATGTCGTGGCCAGTTTGGAATCTCGTTCAAACTATCGGGCGATCGCACCACATCATTGGAGGGGTTTGTGTGGCGCTCACTGAATCAGCCCAGTTTGCCCCAGCAGGAATCAGAAACCTGCCAATAGGAAGGAGAAACCTCCAGGTGGGCGGGCGGGTGGGGGTGGTGGTGGAAAAAAATTAGCCCCCCTCGATGGCGAGGGAAGGCAAGCCCAATCATCATCCACGGTGAGGAAGTGATTGTGTTCATTATTGCATTATTTCCCAGCAAATAGCCCCTCCGGTTAGCGGGCAGCAGTTAGGAGAGGCTATTCATCGAACTGTTGGCCAGTCAAGGTTGGAATTGGCGCATTACAATTCTAACCTGAGCTGGTTTACTCTGTCGTTATCGGACACGGGAAACAAACTGAGTGGATCGCAGTAATATACTACCCCAGTGCGTATTGATTTCACAACAGCCTGGTTGCGTTGTTGGTCAATTCCTAAGTAAATTCCTTCAATACAACCTTGTCGGACGCGCTGACCATGAGTAAATGGTGACTCCACTTCAATCGCTGTTAGGCGTGAGTGCCGCCGTCCATGAATATCGTCCCACTGCACCAGCGTTGGGGGTTTGATGATGTTGATGCCCCGCTTGCGTAGGGCATTGAGTTGTTTCTCCAGCGGGGAAAGCTCATAATCCTTGACCTCGAATAAATCCAGTTGTTTCTGGGGCTTCCGGCTTTCATGCCACTCTGCCCAGTGCGATTTAATCCATTTCTCCAACACTGGCCGCGTGTTGTAATAAGTCGGATTCAGTTGGTTGTAGCCTAAATGGTCAGCCATGCGCCATTGAATGGCAAACAGTTCTGACTTGGGATATGGGCGTAATGATGGGAGCTTAGGGCTATCCCAACTATCGAAAATCTCCATATTGCCTCCAAAAAAAAGTCCCCCCGCCAATGGCAGGAGGACTCGAATGGAACAAACCGCGACCCAATTATTTCATCTCAGGAATCTCCCAAGATGGACACTGAGCCTGGATCCACTCAGCGAACAGTCGCCGGTGGCAAAACTGACCTGGCGGCTCGTAACAGAGCAGGATTGGGTCCAATTGACCCGTCAACTTGAACAGGTCGCACAGCACCTCTACCGGGTCTAATTGGCTCAACTGAGCAAAGTACCGCCGTCGGTACTCCTGCTCATCGACTGACTTGAACCAAGGACCAGGAGCGAGGGGCCAATATCGCTTATATTGTTTCCCCCGAGGCATTCCCCGCGAGATGCAGATGGACCGGGGACCCGGTGGAACCTTGGAGTAGCAGGATGTTTGGATTCTCAGCATAGTTTTCCTGAAGAAACATCAACTTCAAAGGGCGGTAGCGCCTCTTAGCCCCTTTGTCCGAAACTCATCAGCCCATTGGAACTGGACATTGGCCGCCCGTGCAGCCGCTTCATCCTCTGGGCGATCGCCAATCATCATTGAATCTTCTGGGTTGGCTCCAGCCAAGCTCATGGCGATGAATAGCATTCCCGGCCCAGGCTTCCGAAAACTGTGGATGGTGGCGTGGGGATAGTCATCTGAAATCCTCCAGAATCGGTCCTGCTGAACGCACCAGCAGGTTTCCCCGTCATCAGGACAAAACAGGATGGCATTCAATTTGGGGAACAATTCCAGCGTTCGCTGCTGCTCTCGCACAGTGTCCATTAGGGTCTTGTGCTTCAGTTTCACCCCGAGTTGGTTTGTACAGCCAATGCACTCGTAAGGCACAGTATTTAACGCTTCAACTGCACCGGCCATTGCCTCTTGGTCATCAGGGTCATTGATGAACGTTTCCCCGGAGACGGTCTGCCGGAGGCTCCCGTCCAGGTCAGCAATCAAGACCCCTTTCCCTCCGGACTGTTGATAGTTCTGGAGGGCTTGCAAGATGTCCTCTCGATTCTCAATCCACCACTCTGCTCCAGTGGGAATCTTGGGGGCGGGAGTCGTCCGTCGAACGATGGCTAATGCCTCAATCCCTTTGGGCGATTGCATCAAATCAACCGCCCAACGAATCTGCTTGACGCTGCCAACCTGGATTCGCGTTTTCAACAGAATGTGCTGAGCATCAGCAAATTCGCAGTCATTGACTGCTCCATCCATCCATTCGTCTCGTTGGGCCAGTAGCCAAGTTAGAAAGTCCTCAATCCCGGTACATCGCCGGTCTGTGGCATATTCCCAGTGAATGGCATCAGGGCGATGCCAACCATGCCAAGATGCAATCACCTCTTGGTCTTCTGGGGTTCGGCAGTGTTCAGAAGCTGCCTTGATGAGCCGCTTGGCTAGCTCATGGCGTTTTCGGGCCAAGGCGGCACGAGGTTGTGACCCTTGGGGGCGCTCAGCCCACAAATCATTTAGTCGTTGTTCAAATTCAAGTGCATCCATGTCAAGAAATATCTCGTAGTGCTACAAACAGGTTGCCGCGATTTTCAATCCACCAGGCAGCTTGGGTTGGGAGTTTTACATCAACTCCCTGTTTCCATAGCATGGCCAGGGCATCACGCCCATTTAAGGCAATGCTGCGGGCCCAGTTGATTTGCTTGGGACTCCCCGTGAATGCGATCGCATCCAGGGCATGGTAAGCATCCTCTAGGTCTGACTCGCTGGGGAGTGCCGGGTCGGTGATGGGGGTGTGTGTCCTGGCTTCATCCAATTGACCGGACATCCAGATAACTGCCTGTGCCAGCCCTTCATGCCGCACCTTCATGTGCAGAAATGTCCAATCTTCGACAGCCAGGTTCGTCCAGCCAACCCACAAGTCGAAGGTTTCCAGCAGTCCAGAACGTCGTTCTTCAGACTGATGTTGTTCAAAATCCTTGTTGACTTGACGACAGATTTCATCGACCAACTGATAGACCAGAGGTGTCCGTCGCCGGGCCACACCGCCTTCTAATCCTTCGGTGGAATGTTGGCTCCACTTGGTCAAAACAGATTGTTTGAATTCGTTGATGTTCATTAGCTCGGTTTTTCAAAGCGATAAAGGACTTTAATTAGCCATTCAGAAGGCAGTTCCAAAAGGTGGAGGGTGTCGGTAGTGTCAACACTGAGAAGTTTCCCCTTAACTTCTTCTCGGATGAGACAAGCTGGAGTCGCGTCTGCACTAGGTGGAAATAGCTTGAGAACAACTCGCGACAGATACTTTGATTTGTCACTCTTGGAAAACTGAGTGTTAATCAAGATATTCCACTCTTTGCGAAATGGATTCACAACTGGAGAACTAACCCGTAGCAAAGATGTTTTTGAATCTTCAAATAAAAACCGTTCTCCTTTTTGCCGTAGGGCAATGTAGTTTTGTTGTTCAGGCAATGTTGCTCGAAATTTCATGATTTTCTTGATGGAAAGGCTTGCAAACGGAGGGGAGACTTTATAATCTCCCCGGATTCGGCTAGCTTAATAGCCTTAAGCGTTCCATAGCTTGTTGATTAAGCTCCACATCCAGGTGAGAGTTGGCAAACTCTCCCAGTGAAACAAACCATGGTTTATCCCACGGTTTATCACCAATCAGAACTTTCCAGGGGAAAGACTCTAGTTCATGGGACAACTTGGTGTTTCGCAGAAGTACAAGGACTTCTACGAGGTCGCTGTGGATGCGGGCTGTGGCAACTTCCCGTCCAAGAGTTTGCTGCAATGATTGATAGAACAATTCGTTCCTGTGCCGCCATTTATTGGCAACTTGCTCATTGGGATAATGACCCACCCCTCTGAAGAAAGTTCGTAGTTGATATCGCAAATTTTGATTGGGAATCATGTCTGCGATAGCCTTTTCAACCACGAGAATCGGCTGAAGTGGGAATGCTTGGTGATAATTCTTGCGAATCTCAACCAGTAATCCTCGTTGTAATCCCTCCCAGATTAGGTTCTCTGGAGTGTTTTCTAAAGTTGAATCAGGATTCATTCCCAATGTTGCGAATGAAACCTCTCCAGCACGTTTCTGATAGATACTGGGAAGTCGAAACTCCTCATGGAAGTAAGGGCAACTGGGGCTGCGCTCCCAGCTAAATCCTCCTGCCGTCACATCAATTTGCCAGGCTGTAATCCCGGCATCTCCCCCTGGGAATTTGGAAGGGGTAGAGGAGTTGAGCCGTTGGCGGATAGCTTGCTTCCGATAGTAGCTGTGCGCTCCATACCGCAGCTTATCCATAATTTCTGGGTCATAAGCTGTAGAGATTTCTGGATTGCTTGTGATGACATCCACAGCCAACTGTTCCCAATCGGAGTATTGGGGATTGGATAGAGAGAGGTTCCGTGTTACAACTGTTTCGATTGCTTCACGCAACGTTTGGAAATTGCTGACATTTTGCGGAATGTCACTCAGTGAAGTTTGTCGAAGTTCCGTTCCTTGTTTCCAGTAATAAACTTGTCCCATGTTTGTTAATCCAATAGTCATTAGCGTTTGGCATTCCATTGATGAAATTCTTGCCCTGAAATGGGAAAATACTTTTCGTAGTCTTCAATCCATTGTTGCGATTGTCTTGGTGATATTCCTTGGCTTTCCGCTAGATATTCCCATAAAGCTTCAATCACTTTAGCTGACCCCCAAAATTCACCTTGCACGGTGCTTTGCGGAATCTTGTAAAGAACTCCTAGGGGTGTACTTGCCGACACCAGCCTTCCCCCTTTTGTGACAGGAGTCCACTCCAAATTCCATTCTCGTGGAAATACAACTGCCGTCTCTCCTGAATAAGCAAGATTTTCGTCCTCGATGATTTTAGACTCGGCAAATTTCATTGCAATCAACCAACGTTGCTCTAACGTTTTTGTGAGGTCAGGCTTAAGGTTCAATTCTTCCTCCCAAGGCTGAACAGGATAACCTTCCTCTGGGATAATTGCAACAATTTGACAAGCTGCATCTCCAATTTTTCCGTCTTCCCAACGCATAGTAAAGAATTGGATTTGGTAGGAACCTTTCCAGGAACGGTGAGTAGGGCGGCATTCCACAGAATCAAGTTGTTTTCCCTTGAATCCTGTGTTTTTGATTATGATGCTTGTTGGTGTGACTACGGTGTTTTCATGCTGTACATGATACAGTCCTTGTGGAATTGTATTTTCACCTTCTGTGAAATCTGAGGGAATTTGTAAGGTGAAGCCGCTGTCAGTTGTTGACGTTACAGGAATAGTGAAGTGCATGGTTTTCTCTTGTGAGTGTTTGAATTTGTGCGGGATGTGTTGTCCATCCCGCTTTGCTGTTAGAGTGATTTCAAGAATTTCACTTCTTGAGTAAGAGCGCCATAAAAGGCTGCCCCGGATGTTTCTACCAAAGACAGTTTTTCAGGGTCATCTCCATCAATTCGTCCCAAAGTAAACTCGGGACAGTTGCCAATACTAGAAATAGACTCTCCGACTCCCAAGACAAAACCAGGGACAAGGGTTTTTAACTGTCCAGTATAATAGTCTTGGTGTCCCGAAACATTAACAGCAGTAAATTTGCAGTGGAATGGAACTTCGGGATATTTGTGCCTCGAAAGTGAAACTGACATTTGTTTTGAAGCAATTAGTAGCTTCAAAATTTTCTCTGTGTACATACTTTATCCTCCTACATCTTAGCAGTTAATGAAATTATAGCTTAGAAGGCTAGGGATTGTCTCGGGGGTGAGTCCACGAATCTTGCATTCGAACTTGTAAGTTTTGACCCGTTGGGCTTTTCGGAGCTTCTCGTTGCGGTAATTGAAGTAACCCCCCTGGTTGCCAATCCAGGCATAGAACTGCCGCAGTTCATCCTGGAACCCCAAGACCGTGGACTTCAGACCGACATAGGTGATGAACGACTCAAAGTCAGAGTCTGAATCGTGGCTCTCTTCCCAGCAGAACTGGTTGCTGTATGTCCCACAAATCACAACTCGACGGGTCAGCCTGACCACAAGAAAGTTGCCGTGAGGTGACTGCTCAATCACCGTTCCTTCGATGCCGTTAAATGTTAATCTGGACATGACGCTATTCTCCTTGGTTGTGTCTAGTGGGGCGGAGACTCCTACCTCCGTCCTATCAATCAGGAGATAATCCGGTAGGGCTAAATGGTGAGTTTATTCAGTAGCCGGTATCAATTAGGCAGGATGGTAAAATGTCGGAGCGATTTAGCCGATTACAATCTCAAATACAAGGAAATACCTGGCTAGGAAATTCAGTATTTCAACTAAACTCACACTTCCAGGAGTTGATGTCTATTGATACTGAGTGGGTACTGGGACTACCAGCATTCCAGGCAGTAGAGAATATCCCTGCCTTTGCCTCCCTATTCGATTCAATCCGTGCCGTTGAGAATTTCACAGAAATTGCCAGGCGGGCCTGTTTGCTCTTTGCTGAGACAGCGCATGGCATCAACCAGCGGTACAACGCAATGGCA